>JBBQLH010000047.1:0-32905 GCA_038327685.1 Solirubrobacterales bacterium | reverse complement strand
GGCGGTGCTCTCGCCGGCGTGTTCGGCGATCAGGTCGTCTGGGCGACCACGGACGATCACCTTCCCCTTGGCCATCAACGCCACCTCCTCGGCGAGCCGCTCGGCCTCCTCGATGTAGTGGGTCGACATCAGGATCGTCTTGCCCTCAGAGCGCCGGGCGTCGATCAATGACCACAGCTCGGTGCGGATCTGGGGGTCGAGGCCCACCGTGGGCTCGTCGAGCAGCAGCAGGCGCGGATTGTGCAAGAGCCCCCTGGCCAGCAGCAGCCTGCGGCGCATGCCCCCGGAGAGCTTGTCGACCGGGTCCTTGCGGCGGCCCTCCAGGCGCGCGAGCGCCAGCCCGCGGTCCACGGCGCCGCGCACGTCGGGGACGCGGTAGAGGCGGGCGAACACGGCCAGGTTGACCTCCACCGACACGTCAACGTCGAGGTTGTCGAGCTGGGGCACGACGCCCATCTCGGCGCGCGCCGCCTTTGAGTCGCGCGGCAGGATGTGGCCGAGCACCTCGATGTCGCCCTCGTCGGCGATCGCCTGCGCCGTCAGCAGGCGCATCGTCGTCGATTTCCCGGCCCCGTTCGGGCCCAGGAGCCCGACGCAGGTGCCCTCCGGCACCTCGAGGTCGAGGTGGTCGACGGCGGTGATCGCGCCGTAGCGCTTGACCGCGCCGCGCACGCTGAGCGCGAGCGCCATCAGGACGCTCGCACGAGGTCACCGACGGCGATCTCGCCCCCGGCCACGATGTCGGCGCGCAGGCCGCCGCGGTGCACGAGGCCGCGCAGGACGCCGCGCTCGGTCAGCTTCGCCAGCGTGCTGCAGGGCTCGCACAGCTCGGTGCCCAGGCACTCGACCCCGCCGACCGTGAAGCGGCGCCCGACGAGCGCGTTGAGATCGATGCCGCGCGTGAGCACGTTGCGGCGCGACGCCTCGTGCGAGAGCTCGATGCCGGTGTCCTCGCGCAGGCCCTCGAGCGCCTCGGCGGCGATCAGCGTCAGGCTCTGGCCGGTCTCGGGTGTCGCCGACCAGTGGTACTCGCCCTCGAGCCCGTGGCCCGCCTCGGCGCGCACGCTCGGCACCGGCGCGGGCAGCGCGTGGGGCTCGGCGGTGATGGCGATCTGCTCGACGGTGCCGTCTGTGCTCACGCAGCCAGCGTACCGGCGCCACTGCGGCCGGCCGCGGCCTCGACGAGCGCGGCGAAGAGCGCGAGCTGGGCGGGGTCGTCGAGCAGCGTCTCGGCGTGCCACTGCACGCCGAGCAGGAACGGGTGCGCCGGGTCCTCGAGCGCCTCGATCGTGCCGTCGGGGGCCCACGCGGTGGCGATGAGCCCCTTGCCGAGCGCGTCGACGGCCTGGTGGTGGAAGGAGTTGACCTCCGCGGCGTGCCCGCCCAGCACGCGCGCCGCGCGCGAGCTCCCCGCGATCCGCACCGAATGCGTCGGCAGCGTCGCGAGCTCCGCCTGGCGGTGGCCGTCGATGTGCTGGTGCAGCGTGCCGCCGCGGGCGACGTTGAGCGCCTGCGCGCCGCGACAGACCCCGAGCAGTGGCATCCCGGCGGCGTCGGCGGCGCGCGCCAGCTCGAGCTCGAAGCGGTCGAGCGCCGGCTCGATCGGGCCGAGCGCCTCGTGCGCGCGGGCGCCGTAGCCGGCGGGATCGAGGTCCGGGCCGCCCGACAGGCACACGCCGTCGAGGCGCGTCAGCAGCGTCGTCACGGCGCCGGCCTCGAGCGGGGGCAGCACGACGGGCACTCCACCGGCCAGCTCGATCGCGCGCATGTAGGTCAGGCCGAGCGCCATCTCATGCTGCGGCGGCTCGCCGTGGCGGCGCAGCGTGGCGAGGTCTCCGCGCCGCACCTCCGAGGTCGTGACACCGATGAGCGGACGCATAGAGGGAATATCGGTCAACGAGCGCCTATCCTCAACCGCCGAATGTCCAGCCAATACGTCTTCACCATGTACAAGCTGTCCCGGACGCATCCCCCGGACAAGCAGGTCCTGAAGGACATCTCGCTGTCCTTCATGCCGGGGGCGAAGATCGGTGTCCTGGGCCTCAACGGCTCGGGCAAGTCGACGCTGCTGCGGATCATGGCCGGGCGTGACACCGAGTATCGAGGTGAGGCGCAGCTCGCGCCCGGCGCCGCGGTCGGTCTGCTCGAGCAGGAGCCCCACCTCGACGAGAGCAAGGACGTGCGCGGCAACGTCGAGGACGGCGTCGCCGAGACGCGCGCGCTGCTCGACCGCTTCAACGAGCTCGCCGCCAACTACTCCGACGAGACCGCCGACGAGTTCGCGCGCGTCCAGGAGCGCATCGACGCGATCGACGCGTGGAACCTCGACACCCAGCTCGACACGGCGATGGACGCGCTGCGGCTGCCGCCGTCCGACGCCGACGTGACGACGCTCTCCGGCGGCGAGCGCCGCCGCGTCGCGCTCTGCCGGCTTCTGCTCGCCGCGCCCGACCTGCTGCTGCTCGACGAGCCGACCAACCACCTCGACGCGGAGTCGGTCGCGTGGCTCGAGCGCCACCTCGAGGAGTACGAGGGCACCGTCGTCGCCGTCACCCACGATCGCTACTTCCTCGACAACGTCGCGGGCTGGATCCTCGAGCTCGACCGCGGCCACGGCATCCCGTTCCAGGGCAACTACTCGAGCTGGCTCGAGCAGAAGCAGGTCCGGCTCGCGCAGGAGGAGAAGCAGGACTCCTCGCGCAAGCGCACGATCGCCGCCGAGCTCGAGTGGGTGCGCGAGAACCCGAAGGGCCGGCGCAAGAAGTCCAAGGCGCGGCTGAACAACTACGAGCGCCTGCTCGCCGAGGACCGCAACATCAAGCTCGACCAGGTCCAGATCCACATCCCGCCGGGCCCGCGCCTGGGCGGCAAGGTGATCGACGCCGAGGGTCTGCGCAAGGGCTTCGGCGACCGGCTGCTGATCGACGGGCTGTCGTTCACGCTCCCGCCGGCCGGCATCGTCGGGATCATCGGCGCCAACGGCGCCGGCAAGACGACGCTGTTCCGGATGATCGTCGGCGACGAGCCGGTCGACTCCGGCACGCTCGCGCTCGGCGACACCGTCGAGCTCGCCTACGTGGACCAGAGCCGCGACGCGCTCGATCCCGAGAAGTCCGTCTGGGAGGAGATCTCCGACGGCTACGAGCACATCAAGGTCGGCGATCAGGAGGTCAACTCGCGCGCCTACGTCGCCGGGTTCAACTTCAAGGGCTCCGACCAGCAGCGCAAGGTCGGCGCGCTGTCGGGCGGCGAGCGCAACCGCGTCCACCTCGCCAAGCTGCTGCGCCGCGGCGGCAACACGCTGCTGCTCGACGAGCCGACCAACGACCTCGACGTCGACACGCTGCGCGCGCTCGAAGAGGCGCTGCTCGCATTCCCCGGCTGCGCGGTGATCATCTCCCACGACCGCTGGTTCCTCGACCGCGTCGCGACGCACGTCCTCGCCTTCGAGGGCGACTCGCAGGTGACGTGGTTCGAGGGCAACTTCGAGGCCTACGAGGAGCACCGGCACGCGCGGCTCGGCGCCGAGGCCGACCGCCCGCACCGGATCACCTACAAGAAGCTCGTCCGCTCGTAGACGATGGTCGGCACCAACGGCGGGGCGCCGGTCCTGATCCGGCACTACACGGATCCCACCTGTCCGTACGCGTTCTCGGCGGAGCGCCAGCGGCTGCGCCTGCTGTGGCTCTACGGCGAGCAGATCGACTGGGAGCTGCACATGGTCGTGCTCGCGGAGGAGCGCTACGGCGACATCTTCCCGCCCGAGCGCATCTCCTCGACCCGGCGCGACATCCAGCTGCGCTACGGGATGCCGATCGATTGGCAGCCGGTCGAGGGCGGCGCGTCGCTGCCCGCCTGCCGCGCCGTCGTCGCCACGCGGCTGCACGCTCCCGACCGCGAGGCGCCGCTGCTGCGGCGCCTGCGGGTGCTGAACTTCGCGGCGCTCGACCTCGACGATCCGGCCGTCATCGAGCGCGCGGCGAGCGAGGCGCTGATCGAGCCCGCCGAGCTGCGCGCATGGACGGCGGACCCGGAGGTCGAGCCCGTCCTGGAGGCGGACAAGCGCGCGTCCCGCAGCCCCTCGCCCGCCTCACGCGCGCAGGACTACAAGCTCGGCGGGCCGGAGGAGGCACGCCGCTACACGTGCCCCTCCTATGAGCTGATCCGCGTCACCGAGCCGCCCGTCGACTGGCCGACCGCGAGCCGCGTGGACCTGCCCGGCTTCCGCCCGGTCGAGGCCTACGAGGCGGCGCTCGCCAACATCGGCCCCGAGTTGGTGCGCCGTCCCGACCCGGAGTCCGTCGAGCAGGTCCTGGCCTGGGCGGCGATGCCCGTCGCGACGGCCGAGGTCGCCGCCGTCTGCGATCGCGACATCGCCGACGTGCGGGCCGAGCTGGCGCGCGTCGGGACGTTCCTGCCGGTCGGCGGCGACGGCTACTGGACCGCCGCCGCCTGACCCTCAGGATCCCCTGCTAGCTTCCGCCGCCGCATGATCGCGGTCGTCCTCTCGCTGGTCCTGGGCGCGGTGCTGATCGGCTCGGCTGCCTTGAAGCTCGCCGACGGGCCGCGCACCCGGCTCGCCCTCGCCACCTACGGGCTGCACGGCGAGCAGGCGTCGATCGCGTGGGCGGCCCTGGTCGCGGTCGAGCCGGCGCTCGGGATCGCGGTCGCCGCCGGGGTCGAGTCCGCCGCGTGGGCCGCCGCCGCGCTGTGCGGCCTCTTCGCGCTCGCCCAGGCCGCGGTGCTCATGGCCGGCCGCGGCGGCGCGCCGTGCGCGTGCTTCGGATCGCGCGGGCGCGTCGGGCGCGGCTCGCTCGCCCGCGCTGCCGGCCTCGCCGTCGTGTTCTCGATCCTGCCGCTGCTCGACCGCCGCGAGCCCTCGACTGAGGAGTGGCTCGCAGTCGGGCTCGGCATCGCGCTGCTGGGGCTCGTCGCCCTCGGCGTCGCGGTGCTCGCGCTGGCCCGCGAGCTCGGCGCGCTGCGCGCCGAGATCGATCCGCGCGGCGCGCTCGAGATCCCCGAGGAGGGCCCGGAGCTCGGCGGCCGCACCGAGCTGATGGAGGTCGATCCGGGCCGCCTCGGGCTCGCCGTGTTCACGTCGGAGGGCTGCGGGATGTGCCGTGCGCTCGAGCCCGCCATCGCGGCGCTCGGCCGCGATCCGCTGCTGCACCTGCGGACCTTCGACGAGGTCCACGACGCCCACGCGTGGGCGGCGGCCGGCATCCCGGGCAGCCCGTTCGCGGTCGCGCTCGACGAGCACGGCATCGTCCTGGCCAAGGGCACGTTCAACACCGCGGGCCAGCTCGAGTCGGTCCTCGCCACCGCCGAGCGGCGGCGCGCGTGAACCAGTCGCGACGCGGCTTCCTCGCCAAGGTGAGCGGAGCGCTGATGGCCGTCACCGGCGCGCGCACGCTCGGCTCGCTCGTGGCCCCCGGCGAGGCGGAGGCCTACCACTTCTGCGGCCACATCTACACGACCGACTCCTGCCCCCACCCGACCGGGCTGCCGCGGATCGACTCCAGGGGCCGGCCGCTACGAGCCAAGGACGGCCACCGTGTCGACGACCTGGGCCGGCTCGTCGACCTCGCCGGCGACCCCGTCGGCGAGGACGGCAGACGGCTCACCGACGCCGAGGGCGCGCCGCTGCCGGCCGCCTCGCGCACGCCGGTCTGCAAGGCGGTCGGCGAGCGCTACGGGATCACGACGCAGATCGACGGCGCCTGGTACCGCTGCTGCGGCGGCCACGTGCGCAAGCTCGTCGACTGCTGCTCCCACAACCACCACCGCATCAACGGCGACCGCTCGCTGACGGGCTACTGCTACAACGGCCGCCGCGTGTTCTGCGTCATGTACTTCCAGACGAAGGTGCCGTGCTGAGGTGCTGACCTGGGTGCTCGCCGCCGCGGCGCTCGCCGCCGGTCTGACGGGAGCGTGGTCGCCGTGCGGGTTCTCGATGGTCGAGACGCTCGCGCCGGCGGGCTACGCCGGGCGGCTGCGGACCACGCTCGTCGCGTGCCTCACGTTCACGCTCGGGGCGCTCGCGGGCGGCGTGCTGACGTTCGGCGGACTGGCGAAGCTCGGCGAGGCGCTCGGCTCCGGGGGCACGGCGGCGGCCGTGGTGGCCGCCGTCATCGCGGTGGCCGCGGCGGTCGGCGAGGCGCGCGGGGCGCGGATCGTCCCGCAGGTGCGCCGGCAGGTCCCGGAATCGTGGCGACGCGTGCTGCCCGTCCCGCTCGCCGCCGGCCTCTACGGCGTCCTGCTCGGCCTCGGCTTCACCACCTTCATCCTCACCTTCGCGGTGTGGGCGCTCGCGGCGGTCAGCGTCGCGCTCGGTGACCCGGCCCTCGGCGCGGTGCTGGGCCTCGCCTTCGGCGCCGGCCGCGCGCTGCCCGTGATCGCGCTCGCGCCCATGGCCGGCAGCGACCGCGGCAACGCCGCGCACGCCGCGATGGCCGAGCGCCCGGCGATCCTGCGCGGCCTGCGCGTCGCCGACGCCGTGGCGCTCGCCGTCTGCGCCGCCGTGATCGGGGCGGCACCGGCGCAGGCGTCCACCTCCCCCGTCACGGCGGCCGCCGCGTCCGGCCCCGCAGCCGACGGCGCGCTGTTCGCGTTCCAGCGACCGGGCGGGGTCGGCTACCTGCGCCGCGCCGGCGCCACGGTCGCCCTGCCCGGGCGCGACCCCGCCCTCGCCGCCGGCCTCGTCGGCTGGCGGGAGGGAGCGCGGATCGTGCTCGCGGATCCCGCCACGCTCACCCCGGTCGCGGGCTACGACTCGCCCGGCGGCGGCGCCTTCGCGTTCAGCGACCAGTGGGTCGTGTGGCTCGTGGGCACGGCGGAGCTCGTGGCCCAGCCCCGCAACGCGAGCGCCCCGCCGCGCGTCGTCGCACGCGCGGGCAGCTCCGAGCAGCTCGGCCGCCCGGCGCTCGCCGGGCAGGCGCTCGTCTTCCACCGCGCCGGCCGCGCCGGATCGCAGATCCGGCTGCTCGACCTCGGCTCGGGCCGCGAGCAGCTGCTGCGCTCCGAGCACCGGGCGCTGCTGCTCAACCCGTCGTTCGACGGCGGCGCGGTGCTCTACGTGCGCTCGACCTACACCCGCCAGGAGCTCCGCCTCGGCCCGCCCGTCCCGCGCGCGACGACGAACGATCGCCGCGTCTACTCCACCACGCCCACGGGTCGCCGCGACGCCGAGCGCGAGAAGGGCCACGGCCGCCACCACCAAGGCTATCCGGGAGGCCGGCCGCCGCGCCTTCCGCAGCGCCCGCGGGCCGGCATCACCGACACGCTCTGGACTACGGCTCTGGGACCGACCGCGGCCTACGTGACGCGACTGAGGTTGCGCGGCGGAACGACGACGGCGGCGGTGCTGGGCGTGCCGCGGTAGCGCGAACACCTACAGGAACTCGTCCAACACCACTGCCACCGCCGTCGCCGAATCCACCACGGCGTCGGCATCCGCGAGGGCCTCCACGCCATACGGCCCCGTCGCCACGGCGATCACGCGCACGCCGTCGGCCCTCGCACACGCGATGTCGCGCGGCGTGTCGCCGATCACCACCGTCCGCTCGCGCGGCCAGTCACCCGCCCGCGAGCGCGCGATCGGGGGCAGGCGCTCGCGCGCCTCGGCGTCGGAGCCGAAGGCGCCCTGGCCCTCGGGGAACCAGTCCCCGATCCCGGCGCGCGCAAGCTTGAGCCGCGCGATGCGCTCGAAGTTGCCGGTGACGAGCGAGAAGCGGAATGCGTCCGGCCGCGCGCCGAGGCGCGCGAGGGCGTCCGCCACGCCCGGCGCGAGCCGCGGCGACAGGTCGGCCGGGCACAGCTCGTCGTAGAGCGCGCAGCAGGCGGCGATGACGTCGTCTGCGCGGGCGTCGATGGCGGCCGGCGCGAGCCCGGCGGCGACCAGCAGGTCGCGGGCGATCGCGCTGTCGGTGCGCCCCGCCGCCTCGACCCGGTGGCCGTCCAGCGACAGCTCGCCGTGCACCTGCCCCAGCGCCGCACGCATCGCCTCCGCGTGCTCGAGCGAAGCCCGCTGGAGGAGCGTGCCGTCGATGTCCCAGAGCAGCAGGAGCGGCTGAGTCACCGCTGGAACGACAGGCCCTGCTCGAGCCGTTGCGCGAACGCGGCGATCAGCCGCGCGGCGTTGTGCACGTCGTCGAGCTGGACCATCTCGACGGGCGTGTGCATGTAGCGCAGCGGCACCGAGACGACGCCGGTGGGCACGCCGGCGCGCGAGATGTGGATGGCGTCCGCGTCCGTCCCGGTCGAGCGCGCGCTCGCCGTGACGGTGAACGGGATCTGCTCCGCCTCGCCCACGTCGTGCATCAGCTCGAACAGCTGCGGATGCAGCGTGGCCCCGCGCTGCAGGACCGGGCCGGTGCCGAAGCGGTGGCGCCCGACCTCCTTCTCGTTCGTGTCGGGCGCGTCGGTGGCGAAGGTGACGTCGACCACGATCGCGAGGTCGGGCTCGAGCGAGAAGGCCGTCGTGCGTGCGCCCGCGAAGCTGATCTCCTCCTGGCTCACCGCGACTGCGCAGACGTCGCCCGGAGCACCGCCCGCCTCGGCGACGAGCCGCGCCGCCTCGTAGGCGACGAAGCAGCCGATCCGGTTGTCCATCGAGCGAGATGTCACGCGGTTGTTGGGCAGCTCGACCGGCTCGCCCACGATCACCGCGACGTCGCCGACGCGCACCAGCGAGCGGGCGTCGTCGCCGTCCTTCGCGCCGATGTCGATGTGCAGGTGCTTGAGCTCGGGAGCCTTGCGCCGTTCCTCCTCGTTGAGGAGGTGGATCGGCTTCTTGCCGACGACGCCGACGACGGGCCCGTTGCGCGTGATGATCTCGAGCCGCTGGCCGACGAGGATCACCGGGTCCCAGCCGCCGACGTTGGTGAACCAGAGGATGCCGTCGTCGTCGATGTGGTGGACGATCAGCCCGATCTCGTCGATGTGGCCGACGATCGCGAGCACCGGTCCGCCGGCCGTGCCCACCACGCGCGCGACCGTCGAGCCGACGTTGTCGTGCGTGACCTCGGCAAACTCCGCGCAGGCCTCGCGGAAGACCGCGGCCGGCGCCTGCTCATAGCCCGAGGGGCCCGGCGCCGTCAGCAGGCGGCGCAGGACGTCAGGGACGCTCACTCGGAGTCCGCCGTCAGCTGGCGCAGCACGTAGGGCAGGATCCCGCCGTGCCGGAAGTACTCGGCCTCTTTGGGCGTGTCGATCCGGACGCGCGCGGTGAACTCCTTGTCGTCGGCCTTCACGCTCACCTCCTTGGCGGAGCCGTCGTCGGCGATGCCCGTGATCGTGAACTCCTCCTCGCCGCTGAGCCCGATCGACTCGGCGTTCTCGCCGTCGGCGAACTGCAGCGGCAGCACGCCCATCCCGACCAGGTTGGAGCGGTGGATGCGCTCGAAGGACTCGGCGATCACCGCACGCACGCCGAGCAGCGTCGTGCCCTTGGCGGCCCAGTCGCGCGAGGAGCCCGAGCCGTATTCCTTGCCCGCGAGCACCACGAGCGGCGTGCCCTCCTCGACGTACTTCATCGCGGCGTCGTAGATCGTCATCTCCTCGCCGTCCGGCAGGTGGCGGGTGACACCGCCCTCGGTCCCCGGCGCGAGCTGGTTGCGCAGGCGGACGTTGGCGAACGTGCCGCGCACCATCACCTCGTGGTTGCCGCGGCGCGCGCCGTAGGAGTTGAAGTCCTTGCGCTCGACGCCGTGCTCCTTGAGGTACTCTCCGGCCGGCGAGCTCTCCTTGATCGCGCCGGCGGGCGAGATGTGGTCGGTGGTGACCGAGTCGCCGAGCACCGCGAGCACGCGGGCGCCCTCGATGTCGGTGAGCTCCGGCGGCTCCGTCGGGAAGTCCTCGAAGTACGGCGGCAGGCGCACGTAGGTCGAGACCTCGTCCCACTCGAAGCGGTCGCCCTCGGGCACCGGGAGCGAGTTCCAGCGCTCGTCGCCGTCGTAGACCTCGCCGTAGGACTTGCGGAACATGTCGGACTGCACGGCCGACTCGACCGTCTCGGCGACCTCCTGCTCGTTGGGCCAGATGTCCTTGAGGAAGACGTCGTTGCCGTCCTCGTCCTGGCCGAGCGGCTCGTCGAGCAGGTCGATGTCCATCGTCCCCGCGATCGCGTAGGCGACGCACAGCGGCGGCGAGGCGAGGTAGTTCATCTTCACGTCGGGGTTGATGCGACCCTCGAAGTTGCGGTTGCCCGAGAGCACCGAGACGACCGCGAGGTCCTCCGCGTTGACGACATCGGCGATCGCCTCCGGCAGCGGGCCGGAGTTCCCGATACAGGTCGTGCAGCCGTAGCCGACGAGGTGGAAGCCGAGCGCCTCGAGGTGCTCGGTCAGCCCGGCGCGCTCGAGGTACTCCGTCACGACCTTCGAGCCCGGGGCGAGCGACGTCTTCACCCACGGCTTGGACTTCAGCCCCTTCGCCACCGCGTTGCGCGCGAGCATGCCGGCGCCGAGCATGACGGTGGGGTTGGAGGTGTTCGTGCACGATGTGATCGCGGCGATCACCACGTGGCCGTGGTCGAGCTCGGTCTCCGTGCCGTCCTCGAGCGTGACCGGCGCGCTGACCTCGACGCGCTCGGCGACCTGCAGGCCGCCGGTGCCGCCCTCGGACGGCGAGGGCGAGCGGTCGCGGGCGCCGTCGTGATTGGCCGGCTCGCCGGAGGACGGCGGGTCCGAGGACGGGAAGGAGTCGGCGCTCTCCTCGTCGGGGTCGGGCTCACCCTCCTTCGGGTCCTCTACGTCATCCGGCAGCAGGTCCTCGAGCGCGAGCCGGAAGGCGGCCTTCGACTCGGTCAGCGACACGCGGTCCTGCGGGCGCTTGGGACCGGCGAGTGAGGGGACGACGTCGGACAGGTCGAGCTCGAGCGTGTCGGAGTACGTCGGCTCCTCGGAGTCCTCGTCGTGCCAGAGGCCCTGCTCCTTGGCGTAGGCCTCGACGAGCTCGACACGCTCGGCGTCGCGCCCGGAGAACTCGAGGTAGCGCAGCGTCTCGGCGTCGATCGGGAAGATCGCGCAGGTCGAGCCGAACTCGGGCGACATGTTGCCGATCGTCGCCCGGTCGGCCAGCGGCAGCGCCGCGACTCCGGGCCCGAAGAACTCGACGAACATGCCCACCACGCCGCGCTCGCGCAGCATCTGGGTCACGGTCAGCACGAGGTCGGTCGCGGTGGCGCCCTCGGGCAGCTCGCCCGACAGCTTGAAGCCGAGTACCTGCGGCATCAGCATCGACATCGCCTGGCCGAGCATCACGGCCTCGGCCTCGATGCCGCCGACGCCCCAGCCGAGCACGCCGAGCCCGTTGATCATCGTCGTGTGCGAGTCCGTCCCGACCAGCGTGTCGGGGTAGGCCTGGAGCGCTCCCTCGTGGGCCGTCTCGTCGCTCGTGAACACCACGCGCGCGAGATACTCGAGGTTGACCTGGTGGACGATCCCGGTGTCCGGCGGGACGACGGCGAAGTTGTCGAAGGCGCCCTTGCCCCAGCGCAGGAAGGCGTAGCGCTCCTGGTTGCGCTCGAACTCGCGCTCGGCGTTGACCCGGAAGGAGTCGCGCGTGCCGAACGCGTCGACCTGCACCGAGTGGTCGATCACGAGCTCGGCGGGGACGAGCGGGTTGATCTTCGCGGCGTCGCCGCCGAGGTCGGCCATCGCGTCGCGCATGGCCGCCAGGTCGACCACCGCGGGCACGCCGGTGAAGTCCTGCAGGATCACGCGCGCCGGCGTGAACGCGATCTCCTGCGTCGGCTCGGCCTTCGCGTCCCAGCGCGCGAGCGCCTCGATGTCCTCCGCCGTGACGGACTCGCCGTCCTCGTTGCGCAGCAGGTTCTCGAGCAGCACTTTCAGGGAGAAGGGCAGGCGCGCGACGTCGAACTTCGACTGCAGCGCCTCGAGCCGGAAGATCTCGTAGGTCTTGCCGCCGACCTCCAGGTCGGCGCGGGCATCGAAGGAGTCGTCAGCCATGGCCTGGAGACTAGCCGTGGCCCGCGGGCTCAGCGCGGCAGGGCGAGCGAGCCGCCGTCGAAGCGCACCTCGACCGGCTCCGAGCCGCCGGCCGGCACGCGCCACGACAGCGTCAGGGGCACGTCCTGCCCCGGCTCGATGGTGGCGGACCGGCCGATCCGGTCGCGCTCGAACTTCGAGCCCTTCACGTGCCACGACCACGGGTAGAGGCCGTGCGAGAAGTGCTGGGCGAACAGCGCGGTGGCGCGCAGGGGGTGGCCGGCGGCGTCGAGGACCCGGACGCGCTCGGTCGCGAGGTCGACCGCGTGCAGCGAGGCGTTGCGGACGCTGCCGGTGAGGATGCGGTCGCGCGGGAGCTCGGGCACCAGGATCAGGTTCGGCTTCGTCTTCCACTGCAGCTGCGCGTTGCCGGTCGCCGCCTGCGTGGTGCCGTCGCGCTCACCGGCGAGCAGCAGCGCCCCCACTCCGGCCAGGAGCAGGAGGGTCGCCGCGACCGCCCACCTCATTGCTTGGGCTTCGGCGGGGTCGTGAACCAGGTGCAGCCCGGCGGGTCCGGCTGGGTGTCCGGATCCCACGCGGCGCAGGGGACCTCGGCGCCGAGCTTGGCCAGGTTCCCCTGCTGGAAGAGCGAGCCGCGGGGGCATTGCGGCAGGTTCGCCGGGTCGCTCGTGAGCCGGCCGCCCGGCGCCTGGTTGCCGCGCCAGCAGTTGCCGATGCCCTGCTCGTCCCAGAAGAAGTCGACGCCGTTGGGTGCGCGCTTGTCGTCGGCGCCCAGGCTCATCTGGTTGCCGATGAACTGGTTGCCGTTGGAGGTGTCGAACTGATGCGCCGGGTCGTTGTCGCCGCGGATCGAGGCCGGCACGTAGAACAGCCGTACACCGGAGCGCCAGTTGTCGTAGATCTTGTTGTCCTGGATCAGGTTCGAGTTGACGCCGTAGAGGATGAAGCCGGACCCCACGGGCACCTGGAACTGCGGGCACACGATCTCCCGCTTGCGCTTCTCGAACGGGGTGTTCTTGCAGTACGCGTCGCGGTCGTCGGTGAAGAAGTTCCGGTTGTTCGAGTAGACCTGGTTCGCGTTCCACTTCGAGCAGTCCTGCGGCATGCCGGGGTGACCGGAGGCGAACGAGTCGTCCGAGATGCCGGCGTTGTTGTCGTGGAACGTCGAGTTGTGCGTCCACGTGCCGTTGCCCGCGGTGCCCGAGTAGCCGAGCACGTTGTCGTGGGAGTTGACGTTGCGGATCTCGATGCCGTAGCGCTTGCAGTGACCCTCGGGTCCCGAGCCCGGATAGATGCCGGAGTCGCCGTTGCCGTAGGCGTCGATGTGGTCGTACTGACCGTGGTCGGAGGCGAACGTGAGGACGCCGTAGTTCTGCGCGTACGGCGTCACGAGCTTGCGCAACCGGAAGCCGTTGGTCTCGACGACGTCGACGTCGTTGAACGCGCCCTGCTCGACCTCCACGTTGCGCAGGAAGAAGCCGTCGGCGCGGTCGGCGCGGATGACGTCCTTCTTGAACCGGTCGCCGATGATGCGCACGTCGCGCGGATTCCTGCCCAGGCCCTCGACCAGGAGGTTGCACTTCTGGTCGCACTCGCGGTCAGGATCGGCCAGCGAGTCGCCGATGATCGCGATCAGGTTGCGCGCGTTGGGGCACTTGACCTGGTGCTCGAACGTGGGCACCTTCGCGTCGCCGTCCGCGGGCGTCTCGAACATGCCGGCGCACGCGGGTTGGTCGAACGGGACCTTGCGGCTCGGCAGCTCCTTGTAGACGCCCGGCAGGATCTGGATGCGGTCGTTGCTCTTGGCCGCGTTGACCGCCGACTGGATGTTGCGGAAGCGGCACTTCTTGAGCCTGCGCAGGCGGATACGCTTCGTACGGGCCCGATCGCGGCCCTTGAAGATCCTGCGCACGAGCGCCTTCGAGTTGCGCTTGCAGACGACGAGCGGCGGGGTCGCGTGGCGGTAGATCGGCACCGAGCCCTTCGACGCGTCCGGGAAGAACGCCTGGCGCTCGGGATGCGCGAGCGCAGCGCTCGCGCCGGTCATCAAGACCGTCAGCGCAGCCAACAACGTCCAGACCCTCCTCATCCGAACGGCAACGTACACCATCGCCGACCAACTAGAGTCGGCAGCTTGCCCGCCCGCCTCCTCGCCGCCGTCGTCCTGGCGTTGCTCGCACTTCCGGCCGCCGCGTCGGCCGCGCCGCGCGTGCAGCACCTCAAGTTTCGCTACGGCCCGCTGACGATCCATCCGGGCCAGAACACCATCTCGATCGACGGCGACAAGGTCCCGCGCCCCAGGCGCGCGGGCTGGATCGTCGGCTTCCGGCCAAACCTCGAGTACACGAACGGCAAGATCCCCGGCGTCGACGTCATCCATCTGCACCACGCCGTCTGGCTGATCAACGGGCAGCTCACGTTCGCGGCCGGCGAGGAGAAGACGAACGTCAGGTTGCCGCGTGGGTTCGGGTGGCGCCACGAGCCCGAGGACCGCTGGGTGCTCAACCACATGGTCCACAACCTGCTGCCGAACCGCGCCCGCATCTACCTCACCTCCAAGCTCGACTTCATCCCGGACTCCTCGCCGCTCGCCAAGCACATACGGCCCGTGAGCACGCGCTGGCTCGACGTCGAGAGCGGCAGCGCCTATCCCGTGTTCGACGTGCACCGCGGCACCGGCGCCAATGGGCGCTACACCTTCCCGAACGACGACCCCAATGCCTACGGCGGCGGGCCGGCGCGCAACCAGCGGGTCATCGCCCGCAACGGCGTGCTCGTCCAGACCGCGGGGCACCTGCATCCCGGCGGCCTGTACACGGACCTGACGCTCACGCGCGCGGGCAGGACCGTGAACCTGTTCCGCTCGCGGGCGCACTACTGGGAGCCCGCCGGAGCGGTGTCGTGGGATGTCGCGATGACCGCGACGCGGCCGAACTGGCGCGTCAAGGTCAAGCGCGGCGACATCCTCAGCGTGTCGGCGACCTACGACTCCAAACGGGCGTCGTGGTACGAGTCGATGGGCATCATGCCCGTGGCCTTCGCGCCCGGCGCACCGGGCGGCGTCGATCCGTTCGCGGGCAAGCTGGAGCGGCGCGGCCGGCTTACCCACGGGCACCTGCGCGAGAACAACAACCACGGCGGTGAGACCGGCGGGCTCTCCGACGCGCGGACGGCGCCCGGCGGGCCGCTGGCAGCCGATCCGCTCGTGATCACCGACTTCCTCTACGGCCAGGGCGACCTCCTGCGCGGCGGCGCCGCGTCGCGCCCGGCGGTCGTCGTGGCGGGGCAGCCGATCCAGTTCCGCAACGCCGACGCCGCGCACACGATCTACCACACCATCACCGCGTGTCGCGCGCCCTGCAACCGCACGACCGGGATCGCCTACCCGCTCGCCGACGGGCCGGTCGACTTCGACTCGGGTGAGCTCGGCTTCGGCCCCGCCGGCTTCACGCCCGCCGCCAACCGCGACACCTGGTCGACACCGGCGAACCTCGGGCCCGGCACGTACAACTACTTCTGCCGCATCCACCCCTTCATGCGGGGAGCGTTCCGGGTAGTGCGATAGCTGAGGGGCTGAGTCCCAGCCGCTCCGGCGGGGTAGCTTTTTGGCATGGCCGACACCCTCACACGCAGGCGAGTGCGGCAGCTCGCGGACCTCGCTCCCGAGCACGGCCGCGTCCTCTCCGTCTACCTGAACCTCGACCCCGCGGAGTTCGCGACGCCCGCGGCGCGAACGAGCGCGATCACCTCGTTGATGAACGACGCCCACCACAAGGTGGAGGGCGTCGACGGCGAGCTCGCCCACGACGACCGGATGGCGCTGCGCGCCGACGTCGACGCCGTCCGTGCGGTGCTCCAGGAGCCCGACATCGCCGACGAGGGCACGCGCGCGGTCGCCGTCTTCGCCTGCCGCCCCGCCGGCCTGCTCGAGACGGTGCGGCTCAGGCATCCGCTCGATTCGCGCGTGGTGATCGACGGAACCCCGTACATCGAGCCGCTCGCGCGGACCCTCGCGGGCGCCCTCTGGTGCGTGCTGCTCGCCAACCGGCGCATCGCGCGCATCTTCACCGGGCCGCCCGAGCAGCTCGACGAGAGCGACCGGATCGAGGACAACGTGCACTCCCAGCACCGGCAGGGAGGCTGGTCGCAGGCGCACTACCAGCGCTCCGTCGAGGAGGACGTCCGCGACCACATCGCCCATACCGCCGCCGTCGTCTTCGACCTGTTCAAGCACGAGGGCTTCCAGCACCTGCTCATCGGCGCCCCCGACGAGACGGTCGGCGATCTCGAGCGCCACCTGCATCCCTACCTCAAGGAGCGCCTCGCCGGGCACGTCCGCGTCAGCGTCGAGGACTCGAGCCCCGAGGACGTGCGCGCCGAGGCGGCGCGCGGGATCGAGGAGCACGAGCGCCGCCGCGAGCGCGAGCTGCTGGACCGCCTCGAGCACGGCCTGGGCGCCGGCGGGCGCGCGGCCGCGGGCGCCGACGACGTGCTCGGCTGCCTCGAGCAGGGCCGCGTCGACACGCTGCTGCTCGGCGAGGACTTTGGCGCGAGCGGGGCCGCCGAGCGCGCCACGGAGAAGGCGCTCGAGTCCTCCGCCGACGTCGTCGTCATCCGCCACCACGATCTGGGCCCGCACGACGGCATCGCGGCCCTGCTGCGCTACTGATGCGCGTCGCGTTCCTGGGCACCGGGATCATGGGCGCGCCGATGGCGCGCAACGTGCGCGCCGCCGGCCACGAGGTGAGCGCATGGAATCGCTCGCGCGAGAAGGCCGAGCCGCTCGCGCAGGACGGCATCACCGTCGCCGGCAGCGTGGCGGAGGCGGTCGCGGGCGCCGCCGTCGTGGTGACGATGCTCGCCGACGCGCAAGCGGTCGAGGCGGTGGCCGAGGAGGCGCTCGGCGCGATCGACGGCGCCGTGCTCGCGCAGATGAGCACGATCGGGCTCGAGGCCACCGACCGCGTCGCGAAGCGCGCCGAGGCGGCCGGGGTCCCCTTCGTCGACGCCCCCGTCTCCGGGACCAAGCAGCCGGCCGAGCAGGGCAAGCTGGTCGTGCTCGCCTCGGGCCCCGAGGACGTGCGCGAGCGCGTGGACCCCGTCTTCGACGCGGTCGGGGCGAAGACGGTGTGGCTGGGCGAGGCGGGCAGCGCGCAGCGGCTCAAGCTGGTCCTCAACACGTGGCTGCTGGGCCTGACCGAGGCGTTGGCGGAGGCGATCGCGCTGGCCGAGGGGCTCGGGGTCGACCCGCGGATGTTCCTCGAGACGATCGACGGCGCTCCGGTCGGCGCGCCCTACGCCCAGCTCAAGGGGCCGATGATGATCGACGGCGAGTTCCCGCCCGCCTTCCCGCTCGAGCTCGCGGCCAAGGACGCCACGCTGGCGCTCGAAGCGGCCGAGGCGGCGGGTTTGCGGCTCGGCGCGCTCGCCGCGGTGCGCGAGCAGATGCAGAGGGCGGTCGACGCCGGCCACGGCGAGAAGGACATGGCGGCCACGATCCACGCCAGCCGCCCCGCCGAGTGAATGGCGCGCGCGCTGATCATCGTCGACTTCCAGAACGACTTCGCCCGCCCCGACGGCGCGCTGTCGGTGCCCGGCGGCGAGGAGATCGCCGAGCGCATCAACGCGCACGCCGCCTCGGGCGACTACGGCGTCGTCCTCGCGACCCGCGACTGGCACCCGCCCGACCATGGCTCCTTCGATGCGCAGGGCGGGCCCTGGCCGGTGCACTGCGTCCGGGGCACGGGCGGCGCCGCCCTGCACCCCGCGCTCGCCACCGAGCCGATCGACGCGATCGTCGACAAGGGCCAGGACCCGGGCACGGACGGCTACTCGGGCTTCGATCGCACGGGGCTCGCGCAGCGGCTGCGCGACCGCGGCGTCGACGAGGTCACGATCGTCGGGCTGGCGACCGACTACTGCGTGAGGAACACGGCGCTCGACGCCCTGCGCGAGGGGTTCGGCGTCCGCGTCGACCCGGCGGCGGTGCGTGGCGTGGACGTCGCGGCGGGCGACTCCGAGCGAGCCCTCGAGGAGCTGCGGGCCGCGGGTGCGACCGTGGCGTAGCCGATCCGGCCCGGAGGGCCCCGCGGAGCGCCTGCTCTCGGAGCTGCGGCTCCACGTCGACGACCCGCGGGTGCTGACCGCGATCCGCGAGGTGCCGCGCGACCGCTTCGTCCCGGAGCGCCGGCGCGAGGAGGCGTGGGACAACGTCGCCCTGCCCATCGGCTCGGGTCAGACGATCTCCCAGCCGCTCGTGGTCGCGCGCATGTGCGAGCTGCTCGAGCTGCGCGGCGACGAGCGGGTCCTCGATGTCGGCACCGGCTCCGGCTACCACGCGGCCGTACTCGCGCGGCTCGTCGCGCACGTATGGAGCGTCGAGGTGCTCCCCGACCTGGCGGAGCGGGCGGCGCAGGCGCTCGCGGCCGCCGGCGCCGAGAACGTCACGCTGCTCGTCGGCGACGGCTCGCTCGGGCACGCGGTCGCGGCGCCCTATGACGCGATCAACGTCGCGGCGGCGATGGCCGCCGTGCCGCCCGCGCTGCCCGCCCAGCTCGCCGAGGGGGGCCGCCTGGTGGGCCCGGTCGACGCCGGGGACCAGCGGCTCGTGCTGCTGTGCCGCGGCGCAAGCGGCGAGCTGCGCCGCGAGCAGCACGAGCGCGTGCGCTTCGTGCCGCTGGTCAGCGAACCGGGGTGAGGCGCGGATTGGGCCGGTACTCGCGCCCGGCCTTCGCGCACGGACGGCCGTCGATCAGCACGACGTCGGCGGTGAAGTCGTTGGAGCCGCGGATCAGCGCCGAGCCGACCCCGTAGGCGTCGACGGGCACGCGGGCGGCCTCGAAGGCGCGGATGCGCTCGGCGTTGAACCCGCCGGAGACGACGATCGAGACGTCGCGGAAGCCATGGTCGTCGAGCTCGTCGCGGACGAGCCGGACGAGCTCCGCGTCGACGCCCGTCGGCGCGCCGGGGCCGTGCTTCGCCTGCAGCGAGAGGTCGGCGAGCCGGTCGGAGGTGTCCAGGCGCACGCCCCAGAGCGAGGAGCCCAGCGCCTCGGCGACCTCGAGGGCGGTCCGCACGGAGTCGTTCTCGAAGTCGACCAGCACGGTGACCTGCATCTGGGCGCCGAAGCTGCGACAGAACGCGCGCGCCGCCGCCACCGTGTCACCGCCGTAGGCCGCGATCAGCCCGTGCGGCACCGTGCCGATGCCGCGGCCGCCCCACCACGACGCCTGGGCGTCGGTGGAGACGCCGATCGCGCCGGCCACGTGCGCCGCCCAGCCGTCGCCCGTCTGCACGAGCCAGTGGTCGTGGCGGGCGGGGAAGTAGATGATCGGCTTGCCGCCCGCGGCGTCGACCACCTCGCGGACGTTGTGCATGACGAGCGTGCGGCGTGCCATGCACCCGAGGTAGACGGTCTCGAGGTGCGCGAACAGCGAGTAGTCGCCCTCGATCGTCATCACCGTCTCCCACGGCTCGATCTCGTCGCCCTCGTGCAGCGCGCAGACCTCGAGCGAGTCCCAGCCGTCCTCCCACGACCCGTCGGGGCGCCGCCGGCCGGCGCACTGGCGGATCACCGCGATCGCCTCGTCGACGCCGCCGAGGATCGACGGCTTGCGCTGGAAGACCTGCATCAGCGCGCGCGGGTGGCGGCCGTCGAGCTCGAGCGTCGCCTTCGCGTAGTTGAAGTAGACGTCGGAGTAGTAGCCCTCGCGGATCTTCTCGACCGGGAGGCGGAAGACCTCGGGAGCGAGGCGCTCGCGCTCGGTGACGCTCATCGTCCGGAGTAAACCAGCCGGAACGGGTACACCCGCCGCTATGGCCTCCCGCAGCGCGATCGTCACCGGGGCGGCGAGCGGCATCGGCCGCGCGATCGCCCAGCGCCTGTGCGACGACGGCTTCGACGTGCTCGCCGTCGACCTCGAGCCCGCCGACGACGGCCCCGGCGTGCCCCACGCCGCCGACCTGACCACGCGCGAGGGCAACCGCGGCGCCGTCGACGCGGCGATCGAGGCGTTCGGCCGCCTCGATGCCGTGGTGCCGAACGCCGGCTTCCAGCACGTCGCGCCGGTCGCCGAGTTCCCCGAGGACCGCTGGGACGGCCTGATTGCGGTGCTGCTCACGAGCCCGTTCCTGCTCGCCCGCTACGCCTGGGAGCACCTCGCGCGCAGCGGCGACGGGCGCTACGTCGCGATCGCATCCGCGCACGGCCTCGTCGCGTCCCCCTACAAGGCCGGCTACGTGGCCGCCAAGCACGGCGTGCTCGGGCTGGTCAAGACGCTCGCGCTCGAGGGCGGCGAGCAGGGCATCCTCGCCACCGCGGTCTGCCCCGGCTTCGTCCGCACGCCGCTCGTCGAGAAGCAGATCCCCGACCAGGCGAAGGCGCACGGCGTCTCCGAGGACGAGGCCCTCGAGCAGGTGATCCTCGCTCCGCACGCCGTCAAGCGGCTGATCGAGCCCGAGGAGGTGGCCGGCGTGGTGGCCTTCCTGCTCGGCCCCGAGGGGCGGGCGTTCTCGGGCGTGCCGGTGTCGATGGACCTGGGCTGGACCGCTCGCTGAAGCGCATCCGGCTAGCCTTGCGCCGGTGAGCGCGTTCGAAGCGATCGTGCTCGGGATCGTGCAGGGCCTCACGGAGTTCCTCCCGATCTCGAGTACCGCACATCTGCGGATCGTCCCTGCCTTCGCCGGCTGGGAGGACCCCGGCGCGGCCTTCACGGCGGTCGTGCAGCTGGGGACGATGGCCGCGGTCCTGCTGTACTTCCGCGACGACCTGTGGCGGATCGCCCGCGCCTCGCTCGCGGCGCTGCGCGACCGCGAGGCACGCAGGAGCCTCGACGCGCGACTCGGGCTCTACATCGTGCTCGGCACCATCCCGATCGGGATCTTCGGCCTGATCTTCAAGGACCAGATCGAGAACGGCGCGCGCGACCTGACCCTCATCGGCTGCACGCTGATCGCGCTCGGGCTCGTGCTCCTGGCCGCGGAGAAGGCCGCCACCCACCGGCGCGGCCTCGACGACCTCAACGGCCGCGACGGCATGATCATCGGCTTGGCGCAGGCCGCGGCGCTCGTCCCGGGAGTCTCGCGCTCGGGCGCCACGATCACGGCCGGCCTGTTCCTCGGGCTGGAGCGGACCGCGGCGGCGCGCTACTCGTTCCTGCTCTCGGTGCCCGCCGTCGTGCTGTCGGGCCTGTTCGAGCTGCGCAAGGTGGGCGAGGGCCACCACGCCGCCGCGCTGCCGACGGCGATCGCCACGCTGATCGCCTTCGTCGTCGGCTACGCCTCGATCGCGTTCCTCCTGCGCTACCTCGCGCACCACTCCACGGCGGTGTTCGTCGCCTACCGCGTCGCCCTGGGTGCGCTCGTGCTCGTGCTCGTGGCAACCAGCACAATCAGTTAGGGTCGCCCGATGCCTCGCCCCCTGCTCGCGGCGGTCGTCGCGCTCCTCGTCCTGCCCTCCGCGGCGTTCGCCAACGACTACGCCGACACGGCTCGCAACGTCGTGCCGTCCGGCCAGTGGGGCGGCGCGCCCGTGCCGCCGGGCGCGGACTCGCAGGCCAGGCTCTACGACTCGCTGACGCCGCGCTTCGACCAGGTCACCACCGCCGACCTGACCACCTCGTTCAAGTCCGAGCGCTTCGGCGTCGGCCCGGACGGGCCGTCGAGGACCGAGCGCGTGCCGCGCCACGGCGTGCGGCTCGTGCGCGACCGCTTCAACGTGCCGCACATCACGGGTCGCAAGCGCGACGACGTCACGTGGGCGATGGGCTGGGTGCTGCAGGAGGACCGCGGGCTGCTGCTCGCCCAGGGCCGCTATCCGGCGCGCCTCGCCGCCGTCGACGCGCCCAACATCGACGCCTTCGGCCTGGTCACCGGCCTCAAGACCTACACGCCGACGCGCAGCGTCGAGCGCAGCATCCGCCGCAACGGCCTGCGCGCGCTGCGCGGCGCCGACCGCGAAGGCAAGGGGCTGCTGCACGACATCGACGTCTTCGTCGCCGGGATCAACGCGCGGCTGCGGTCGGAGAAGAGCAAGGCCAAGCCGTTCACGCGCGTTGACATCTTCGCGACCAGCGCTTTGGTCGGCAGATCTTCGGCGAGGGCGGCGGCGCCGAGGGCCGGCGCGGCCAGTTCCTCGGCGCGCTGCGCCAGCGGCTCGGCGCCGGCCCCGCGCAGACGCTGTTCGACGACCTCTCCGAGCACAGCGACGCCGACACCCCGACGACCATGACCCGCAAGACCCCGTACGAGCGGGTGCCGCGCAACCCGAGCGGCAACGCGATCCCCGACGCCGGCAGCCTGCGGCGCACGCTGACCGCGGGCGCGAGCGCCGCGAGCCGCAACACGCCGAAGTGGGCGAGCAACTTCGAGATCATCGGTCGCAAGCGCTCCACCACCGGGCATCCGCTGTTCGTCGGCGGCCCGCAGATCGGCTACTTCTACCCCGGCCTCACGCTCGAGGCCGACGTCCGCTGGCCGGGCCACCGGGCCCGCGGCGTCTACTCGCCCGCCAACCCGGGGGCGATCCTGATCGGCCGCGGGGAGGACTTCGCGTGGAGCCTCACCTCCGCCGGCTCCGACCTCGTCGACGAGTTCGCCGAGGTCCTCTGCGGCGGGTCGAGCACCCGCTACCGCTACAAGGGCCGGTGCCGCCGCATGGGCTCGGTCGACGCCGGAGTGATCGCGGGCGCGGGCCGGGTCCGCTTCCGCACGACCGTCCACGGGCCCGTCACGGGCTACGCGACGAGCGGCGGCAAGCGCATCGCGATCACGCGCAAGCGCGCGAGCTTCGGCCGTGACGTGCTCTGGCAGCTGCCCTTCCGCGACGCGACGATCGGGCGCGTCAGGGGCACGCGCTCGTTCGTCCGCGCCTTCGCGCGCTCGCCGTTCACGTTCAACGTCGGCTACGCCGACGACCGTGACATCGCGATGTTCTCGGCCGGCGAGCTCCCGCGCCGCGACCCGCGGGTCGACCCGCGGCTCCCGACGCTCGGGACGGGCGCGTATGAGTGGCGGGGCATCCTGCCCTCTCGCAAGCTGCCGCAGCAGGTCAACCCGGCGAGCGGGGTGCTGGTGAACTGGAACAACAGCCCGGCGCCCGGCTTCGGCGCGGCGGACAACAACTGGGCGTACGGGTCGCTGCATCGCGTGTCGCTGCTCCAGGCCCAGATCGCGCGCCACCCGAAGCACGACCTCGCCACCGTGACGAGCGCGATGAACGCCGCGGCGACACAGGACCTGCGCTCGACGGCGCTCACGCCGACGCTCGCGAGCCTGTTGCACAGCGGGCCGGCGCCGAGCGCCCGCGCCCAGCGCATGCTCGAGCGGCTGGAGGCCTGGCACGCGGCGGGCTCGAGCCGCCTCGACCGCGACGAGGACGGCGCGATGGACGCCGGCGCCGCTCCGGTGATCATGGACCGGTTCTATCCACGGCTCCTCGACGCGGTGCTCGGCGGTGCGCTCGGCCCCCAGCTCGCCGAGCTCAAGGCGCTCGAGGGCGCCGACAACAGCCCCCGGTCAGGCTTCACCGGGGGCGGCATCAACTACGTCGACAAGGATCTGCGCCAGCTGCTCGGGACCTCGTTCAAGCGTCCCTTCCGCACCCACTTCTGCGGCGGCGGCGACCTCGCCACGTGCCGGACCGCCGTGTGGGGCGCGCTCGACGCAGCCGGCCAGGAGATCGAGGCCGCGCAGGGCAGCGCGAGTCCCGACGCCTGGAAGTCGGACGCCGCCGCGGAGCGCATCAAGTTCGCCCCGGGTCTGCTGAGCACGACGATGCGCTACACGAACCGCCCGAGCGGGATCCAGCAGGTCATCTCGTTCAAAGGGCACCGAGCACGACGGCGCTGACCGGGGCAATCAGCGCCTCGATCTCCGCCGGCGGCGCCGGGCGCGCGAAGTAGTACCCCTGCGCGCAGCCGCAGCCCAGCGACATCGCTTCCGCCGCCTGCTCGACGGTCTCCACGCCCTCGGCCACGACCTCGAGGCCGAGCGCGCTCGCCATCGCCACGATCGCGCGCACGATCGCGCGGTTGCCCGCTCCCGAGCCGAGGTGCATCACGAAGGAGCGGTCGATCTTGAGCGCGTCGATCGGAAACCGCTGAAGGTGGCTCAGCGAGGAGTAGCCGGTCCCGAAGTCGTCGAGCAGGATCTTCACCCCGAGCGCCTTGAGCGCCCGCAAGGACGCCGCCGGCACGCTCGAGTCCTCGATCAGCGCCGTCTCGGTGAGCTCGATCGCGAGGTCGGCGGCGCACAGCTCGGTGTCCGCCAGCGTCTGCCTGACGATCTCGGGCAGCTCACGCTGAGCGAGCTGGCGCGCGCTCACGTTGACGCTCACCGGCAGCGGCGCGTCGTCGCCGAAGCGCGCACGCCAGCGGACCGCCTGCTCGCACGCCTCGCGCAGGGTCCAGGCGCCGATCTGGAGGATCAGGGCGCTCTCCTCGGCGATCGGGATGAACTCTCCCGGCAGGACCAGCCCGCGCTCGGGGTGCTGCCACCGCACGAGCGCCTCGACCGACTGCATGCGGCCGCCGTTGAGCGCCACGACCGGCTGGTAGTGGAGCCGCAGCTCCCCGCCGTCCAGCGCCCGGCGCAGCGCCCGCTCGGTCGCAACGCGCTCTAGCGCGCGCGTGCGGAGCTCCTCGTCGAAGATCTCCCAGTTCCCCTGGCCGCGCTCCTTCGCCCGGTACATCGCGATGTCCGCGTCGCGCAGCAGGGCCTCCGCGTCGCGATCCGCGCCGCTCGCGAGCACGATCCCGATGCTCGCGGTGACGACGTGCTCGTTGCCATCGAGCAGGAAGGGCACGAGCAGTGACTCCTGGACCCGCTCCGCCACCCGCACCGCGGCGTTCTCGGAGGCGAGCTCCTCGCAGAGCACGACGAACTCGTCGCCGCCGAAGCGCGCGAGGGTGAACTCCTCGTCGCCGAAGCGAGCGACCCGGTCGGTCGCTCGCAGGACTGCCTGCAGCCGGGCCGAGACCATCCGCAGGAGCTGGTCGCCGGCACCGTGCCCAAGCGTGTCATTGACGTCCTTGAACCGGTCGAGGTCGACGAACAGCAGCGCAGCGAACGAGCCGTGGCGCTCGGCGCGCGCGAGCGCGAACTCGAGCCGATCGAGGAAGAGGAGCCGGTTCGGCAGGCCGGTCAGGATGTCGTGGGTCGCCTGGTGGGCGATCTGCTCCTGCGCGCGGATTCGCTCGACCACGCGTCCGAGCTGCCCGCCGATCTGAGCCATGACATCGAGGAGGGGGGAGTCGGGCGCGACCGCCGACGCCGTGAAGAACTCCAGGACGGCCATCAGGTCGCCGTCCGCGTCGATCGGGAACGCGAACGCTCCGCGGACTCCGAGGTTCTTCCGGTGGAAGTTCGGATCCGTCGTCACGTCCGTGATCCATGCCGCCTTGCCCGTGGCCAGGACGCGGCCGGGAAGACCGACCCCGTCGGAGAAGGTCGTCCGCTCCGTCGTGCTGCGAAACGCGTCGAACTGATCGGACCCTTCGATGTGCCAGGTCGTGCCCGGCACGAGATCACCTGTGGCGGGATCGCGCAGGTACGCATGTCCCACGGGCCAGCCGGTATGCCTGCACACGGCGTCGACCGCCCCCTGGAGCGCGGCCTCGACCGTCGAGCTCTCGTTGGAGGCCAGCACGACCGCCTCGAGCAGCACGAGCTCCTGCTGCTTGTCATACAGCGCCCGGGTCGTGCGCTCCGCGATCTCCTCCGCCTCACGGCGCGCGCGCCGCTCGCGCAGCAAGCGCTTCTCGATGACGGCGAGCGCCGCCTCGCTCGTCACGAGAACGCGATCTCGAGCACGCAGTGGTCGTCTCCGCGCTTCATGCAGAGTGGCTGCTCGATCGTCAACCGCTCGCCGTAGTGGTCACCCGCGCCGAGGAGGAGACCCTCGGCGAACGAGCACATCTTCCGCGGGGAGCGATAGCCCATCACGAGCACCTCGTCGCGCGAGTCGAAGTCGAACTCCGGGACGTCGGCGCCCGGGTAGAGCTTGCGCACCTCGGGATGGATGATGTCGTTGAGGGTGAGGACGAACGAGCGCGTGGAGTTGTGCGGCGCGAAGAGCTGCGGATAGCGCAGCGCGAACAGCGGCAGGGCGTTGCGTCCCAGCCAGGAGACCACGTCATCGGGCGGCATGTCGAGCCTCTGCGCGGCCGCGCCGACGAGCTTGAAGAGATCCTCGTCGGGATAGTTGCCGAGCGAGGTGTAGGCCCCGTCCAGCCCGCTCGCATCGAGGAGTGCGTCCCAAGTGCCCTCGCCGAAATCCCGCGCGACGAGCTGCTCGAGCAGGTTGAAGACGATGCCCTTCACAGCGTGGCGCCGATCGCACTCATAGAGGGGTATCGGCAGATGCGCAGGAACCGGGAGGCGGGACTCGATCCCGCGACCTCCGGCGTGACAGAGCGGCGGTGGACGATGCGACCCCTGTAGACACGTGGGTTAGGGGCTGTAGCGCTGCTTGCGGTCGTCGATCGTCATCTCGCCGTCACCACCTCGGCGTGCTGTCCTGCGGGCGCGCGTGGGCTTCCGGGCGCCGCAGGCGCGCGGGTCAGCGGATCGTCACCGGCGTCCCGACGTCCATCAGGCGTCCGAGCCGGAGGATGTCGCGATTGCGCATGCGGATGCATCCGTGCGAGACCCGCCCAGGCAGCAGGCCCGGCTGGTTGGTCCCGTGGATGCCCACGAACCCGCCCGCGGGCCAGTCCGTCAGCTGCTCGGAGCGGGCGCTCGTCCCGAACGCGAGTGGACCATAGGCGGCGCTGCGGTAGCGGGTCAGCCGGTTGCGGATGTAGAAGTGCCCACGCGGCGTCGGCCAGCGCGCCTGCCCGACGCCGACGTCGGCGCGGAACACCGAGCGCCCGTCGCGCAGCAGCGTCGCGGTCAGGGTGTCGCGGTTGACGATGAGGCGCGTGCGGACGGTCTGGTAGGCGCCGAGCGCGCTGCGGGGCACCCACCCGGTTGTCCCGTTGGGCAACGCTGGCAGCCGCGCCCGCACCCAAACCCGTCCGCGCGCGTCGCCTGCGTGGCCGATCACCAGAACGATGTTCGCGCTGCCCTCCGGCGTCCGACGAGACAACCGCACCACGGGGCGCGCGCCGCGTTTCGGTCGCGCGCGCGCCGTCGCCGGTCGCAGCACGCTCGTCCAGATCGCCACGGGGGCACCGGCGGCGAGCGCTCTCGGTGCGGGCACGTTCAACGCGAGCTTCGGCGGCGGCGGAAGGACCGGGCGGTACGGCGCGGCCTGACCGTCCGCGCCGCCGAGCAGCCAGCTCGCAAGTCCGGCCACGGCGCACGCTGCCACGACGCCCAGCCCGGCGGCGGCACGCGTGCGTCGGCTCATCCAGTGAAACGCGGGCGCCGGCTCGTCGTCGTGCGCGGGCGTGCCACGACGAAATGCGTGGCGCCGACCACGCGCTCGATCTCCGCCTTGGACGCGGCTTCGTCGAACGCGTTGACCGCCGGCTGCACGCCGAACAGGAAGCGCATCCAGGCCGCGTGGCGCGCCTCGACGGAATGGATGGAAACGGCCGCCGCGAGCACCTGCTTGGAGCGCAGGCGCGGCGCCTGGCCCTTGTAGGCCGCCACGGCGAGGTCCTCGAAGGCCACAGCCGTCTTAAGGAACGATCGCTGGGCCTCGGTCGTGCCACGGAAGTTGAACGCCGGCCGCTTGACCGCCTTCCGGCCCAGCAAGCCCTTGAACGCAGTCACGTGCGCGCGCTCGACCGCCCCCACCCGCTTTGCGGCGTCTTCGGCCTTCCCTCGCAACGCCTTGGAGCGCTCGGCCTCGGTGTAGAACGACGACTGCAGGTACTCGAGCACCAGCGCGAAGTTGAGCACGGCGACGTCCCCGCTGCTCGCCGCCTGAGCGGTGGGGACGATGGCAAACGCCGCCACCGCGCCGGCAACGGTGCCGCCGAGGAAGGTCGCCCGCGAAATCCCGGCGTTCTCGCCCGCCTCGCGAAGGGCGCCGTCCGTGTCCAGATCGTGGAGGAGGAAGTCCATCTGTCTCACCCTGCCTTCCAGCCAAAGTCGCTCAGCCGCGATCGCGTTTCGTGTTCCTTGAGCGACGGGTCCGTCGGCTCCGTGGCCGGCACGTCACCGACGATGCTGCGGATCCAGGCGGCGTGCCGGCCCTCCACGGACACGATCCGCGCCGCTGCCTTCAGCGATGCCGGCGTGAGGTTGACGGCCTGCCCGTTGTAGGTCGCGACCGCGAGGTCCTCGAGGGTCAGCGCCGCGGCCGTGAACGCCTCGGCGTCCTTCGTCTTCTCCCCGAACTCGTGGCGCGGCGCCGGCTCGGCCGCGCTCCCCAGCGCCTTCTTGAGGAACGCGAGGTGGGCCTTCTCGTGCTCCAGGACGATCTTTGCGTACTCCCTGAGGTCACCCTGTAGGCCCCCCTTATCGAGCGCCTCCTGGTAGAACGCCGCCTCCGTGTACTCGAGCGCGAGCACGAGATTGAGGACGCGCGCGTCCTGCTCCTTGGACGCTGCGGATGTCAGCTGCGGGAGCCCCCACGTGGCGGCGGCGCCGACGATCGCGCCGCCGGCGACGATCGCGCGGTGGAACAGCTGCGCGCGCGTGGCGTCCTCCGGGTCCGCCGGGCCCGGTGGTGCGTCTTGGACGTCCAGCGGTGCCCGGGGTGGCATGGGCGAGCTCCTTGCTCAGTGATCGAGATCCGTATCGACCGCAACGTTGCAGACCTTCTTCGCGCACGCGCGCTCGCGGCCTATCCATTCGTTCAGGATGTGGCCCGGATCAGCCGAAATGGACGAGATCGGACTACGCTCGACCCAGTGGCCAACAAACCTGAGACGACGGCGCTGACGGCGCTGGCGGCGACTGCGACGTTCGAGCTGAGGCAGTTCGCGTGGTTGACGCCCGACCGGCTCGGGGTGTCAGGGACGTTCGGGGGGTTGCAGAAGCCTGCGGACGGCGCTCCGGTGCTCGTCATCCGGGCGGGCGACCGCGTGCTCCGTCTGCCCGCGGTCGCGGACAGCCTCGGCGGACCGCCCGAAGCGGGCCGGGTCTGGCAGGCGGCCTTCGAGTGGCAGGACGCGCCGGTCGCGTTCGAGGCGGCGGAGCTCGAGATCGGCGCCGGCCTGGTCGTCGATCTCCCCGAGCCCGAGCCCGAGGCGAAGCGGCGGCGCTCGCGCAGGCGCGTGCTCGAGGTGCGGCCAGCGGGTGGCGGCGCCGGGGATCCCCCGCGCGAGACCATGGGGATCGTGGGCGGTCCGCAGACAGATCGCACCGCGAAGTCGGCGGAGCGGCCGGCGGCGCCGGGCGACTCCGTGGAGGGGGGCGCTGCGTCCGTGGGCTCGCAGGTCGAGCTGGTCGCCGCCCAGGAGGAGGTTCGTGAGATCCGAGTCGCGATGCAGCAGACCCAGCAGGAGCTGGCACGGGCGCGCGACGATCTCCGCGCGGAGCGCGAGCGCCGCACCGGCGACAGCGAGCGGTTCCGGGAGGGGCTCGCGAAGCTCCGCGAATCCGCAGAGGAGGCGCTGGCGGTCGAGCAGAGCGCCAAGCGGCAGCTGGGCAGCGACATGCGCGAGGCGCAAGAGGTGATGGACAAGAAGGACGCCGTCCTGAAGACGCTCCGCGAGCAGCTCGAGGCGGCGCGTAGGGCGCTCACGGAGACGGAGACCAAGGCGCGGGCAGAGGCGGACGCGCTGAGCAAGCGGGTGGCCAAGCTCGAGAGCGGCGGCAAGGAGACCGACCGGCTGCGCGCGGAACTCGAGCGCAGTCGCGGACGGGCCGACGCCGCGCGCACCGAGCTCGAGAAGGCCCGCGGCGCCGTCGACCAAGCCCGAGACGATGCCGAGCGGCTCCTGGGCCGCTTGACGGCCATCCGTGCGAAGTAGGAGGGGGGTGAGCTGTCGCACTGCTGCTCGAAGACTCGCACCGCGCGGCAGGGTCTTCCGCGCCTGGGAGGCCGCCGGGTACAACACGCACGCGACAGGCGGGCGTCGCCGTCGCGCTCTGCCTGTGCGCGTCGCTCCCGTTGCTCCCGCTCCGGGCCGCGGCTGCGCAGGACCGCAGCAAGTCGTCGGCACCGGAGCAGCTGTGGAGGGCGTATCCGCTGGATCCGACTGTCTCGCGAAGCGCGCAGCCTGTCGCCGCGTCGCCTCCCGCGCGCGCCCAACCCGACCGCCGGCCGGTCGCCGCGGCCCGCCCGGACCGCGACGGCGGTGCGCCGGTGATCGTCCTCGTGCTGCTCGCGCTGCTTGCGCTGCTTGCGGCGGGAGCGGCCATGACCTTCCTGGGAATCCGTCGGCGCCGCAAGCCCGAGTCGGCCGCGGCGGTCGTGCTGCTCGCGCCCAGGCTGGTCGGAACCACGCCGGTCCCCCCGCCGCTCTGGCGCGGCGGCTTAGGAAGCTTCCCGCGGTCCACCCCGAGGCCGTCCAGCACGCTACCGGCGATCGTGAGGGCCGCGTCGGACCAGGACCCGGGCCTGGGGGAACCGCGAGCAGACGGCGACCCGCCAGCGCCGGTCGCCGCGATAAACCCGGCGCACGGCGATCCATCGCAGCTGACCCCGGTCGCTGCGGTGGCCCCGGGATCGCCGCCCGACCGCACTCGCGCGTGGACGGCGGAGATCGAATGGCGTCAGAGCGATGCGGAAGGGGTCTTCCGGGCCGTGGCGCGTCCCACCGAGGGACATGGCGAGGCGACACTCGCGGAGTCTGCTCGCCTCGAGTGGCCGCCCAAGGGGCCCGCGTCGGTGGAGGGGCTCAAGCAGGCTGCGGAACAGCTCGAGGCGTCGCTCCTTGCAGCCGGGTGGGAGCCGCTGCCCTCGGGCGGCAGATGGTACTCCAGGCGCTTCGCCTGGGAGGCTCGGCAGCCGGCGGAAACTCCGGCGTCGGCCGAGCCGCTCGCGCCCGCCGATCCCGCTGAGCCGCCAGAAGCCCGGCAACCCGAACGGTCCGGCCGCTTCGAGCGGAGCCCGGCGTGGCCGGCGGACACCTTGGACTCATGGCGATGCGAGATCAGGTGGGACGCCGGCTACGTCAAGTCGAGCTTCAAGGCGTTGGCCTACCCGCCAGGCAAGAAGCGAGGGAGAACCATCGCCGAGTCCGCGACGTTCAAGTGGACGTTCATGGAACCTCCGGATCCGGGTGATCGCGCCCCCCTGGCCGAGGTGCGCCGCCTGGCATCCGCGCTCGATGCGGTGGGCTGGCAGCGGGTAGGGCACGGCCCGAACTGGTACTCGGGACGCTATGCGTGGCGCCGCGAGGAGCCGCCGCCCGACCACGTCGAGCTGGCGCCGGTCGAGGGGGAGCGCGCGTCGTGAGCTGAACGCGCGCACAACGGCTGCGCGCTGTGATTCGCTGCGGATCGCACCTACACCGGGACGCGGCGAAGTCCTGCAATGGCGGTGCGCTGCGGTCTGGTGCGGAGCGGGCGACGGGTCTCGAACCCGCGACCTCCGGCGTGACAGAGCGGCGTTGGTGACGCGAATCCCCTGTAAACACGCGGATTAGGAGTCGCGTCGAGGTTGCCTCGCGCGCAGGGGAGATTCTCTCGCGGCCCGTTCTGTTCCAAGGCTGGATCCAGGCTAAACGCGGCCCCTGCAGCGTCTCCGCACCGTTCGCTCGTCGGAGCCGCAGAGCCGCTGGTGCAGGGGGAGTAGAGTGTTCGACAGGGACTCTTCAACGCTGCTGCGAGGCGACTTCGCGCAGAGCGCCGCCGGCCGCACGCCGCACGGCGATCACACGGGCAGTTTCGTCCCTAGCGACGGAAGAGTCCGCCCCGAGAGGGCAGGGCGCCGCGACGTGTGATCCATGCCCGGGAAGGTCGTCGACATGCAGACCAAGCCCACGATCTGGCCCGCCGGCTCGCCGGTCGCTAGGTGCATCCCGGAAGCGGCGTCGTTCGCGGGTCGGCCGGATCGGGTGATCACCGCGCTCGCCCCGGTACTGCTGTGGGGCGACGGTGTCATAGCAGCGCGGCGCATGCCCGCGCCCGCGCGGCCCTCCGCCTGTGAAGGCCGCGTGAACCGAGTCGGGCTGCGCCTAGGCACACCGGCGCGGTGGGCGGAGCGGCGGTGATGGCCATGCGGGGCGACGGCCGAGGTCGCGACGCGGGAGCGCTGACCGGGGCGAGGGACGCGACGGAGCGCGTCGAACAGGCCCGCACGTTGCAGGAGACCGAGCAGACGGCGGCGGACCTGGATCAGACGCAAGCCGATTTCGACCAGGCGGAGTCAGATGCCGATCAGCTGGCCTCCGACGCCGATCAGGCGCTGGCCGATCGAGATCAGTGCGCTTCTGACCGAGACCAGGTCGCGTCTGATTGGGAGCACGGCCATGTCCCGGCGGCCGCGTTGTCGGACCAGGCGCACGAGACGTCGCGCATGGAACGTGAGGCGGCGAGTCGGGAGCGTGGTTCCACGGCGGCGGTCCGGTTAGGGACGACCGGCGAGCGGCTGGCCACGGCGGCCCGGCGCGACGCGGTGGCGCGGGCGCGGGATCGCACCGCCCGCGCGCGCGACGCGGCCGCGGACGCCCGCGACCGGGCCGCCGAGGCGCGAGAGCGCGCTGAGGCGGAGCGTGACCACTGATGGCTGACAACATCGAACGGTGGGAACGCCCCGCGCTTCAGAAGCTGATCGCGCGCGGGTCCATGACGGTGCGCGAGATCATGGAGTCGGCCGAGACCGACCAGTTCGCGTTGCCGATCGCCCAGGCGTGGGTTGAGAGTGCGTTGGAGCGCGGGTTGATCGAAACGGGCTGGAACGAGTCGGCTCGTTACAACATCACCGCCGCTGGGCGCAAGGCGGCCCGCGGTGCTACCGGACGCTTCGTCAGTGAGAAGGCCCGCGATGGCGAGCCGTCCCGCCGGTTCTGAGCAGGCTCTGTGAGACGAGCGAGCGCTGGGGCGCGTGGGCGGGCGGCTGCTCCGGGTCGAGGTCGCCGATGTCGACATCGGCG
>JBBQLH010000046.1:0-33599 GCA_038327685.1 Solirubrobacterales bacterium | reverse complement strand
CGAACTCTGGACGTGAAGCCCCGGCTACGCGGCGGCGCCGGCGGTCGCCGGCTCCTCCACGCGGCGCGGCAGCAGCGTCTCGCGGGCGATGACGAGCCGCTGGATATGCGACGTGCCTTAGTAGAGCTGCATGATCTTCGCGTCGCGCATGAGCTTCTCGACGGGGTAGTCCTTGATGAAGCCGTAGCCGCCGTAGACCTGCACGGCGTCCGTGGCGACCTCCATCGCGGTGTCCGCGGCGAAGCGCTTGGCGTGCGAGGACTCGAGCGTGTTCCGCGAGCCCTGGTCGAGCAGCACGGCCGAGTGCCAGGTCGCCAGGCGCGACAGGTGCACCTTGGTCGCCATGTCGGCGATCATGAACTGGATGCCCTGGTGCATCGCGATCGGCACGCCGAACTGGACGCGCTCCTTGGAGTAGTTCGTGGCGAACTCGAACGCCGCGCGGGCGATCCCGGTCGCCATCGCCGCGACGCCGGGGCGCGTGCGGTCGAGGGTCATCATCGCGATCTTGAAGCCCTTGTTCTCCTCGCCGATCAGATGGTCGGCCGGGATCTCGGTGTCGTTGAAGGTGATGGTCGCGGTGTTGGAGGCCCGCTGCCCCATCTTGTCCTCCTTCTTGTCCACCGTGACCGTGTCGTCCTTGGGGACGACGAAGGCGGAGATCCCGCGGTGGCCGGCCTCCCTGTCGGTCTTGGCGTAGACCGTGAACCAGTCGGCGTAGCCGCCGTTCGTGATGAAGCACTTCGAGCCGTTGATGACGTACTTGTCGCCCTTGCGCACCGCGGTCGTGCGCATGCCCGAGACGTCGGAGCCGGCGTCGGGCTCGGTGAGGCAGAACGAGGCGAGCTTGAAGTCCTCCACCAGCATTCCGAGGTAGGTCTTCTTGAGCTCCTCGGAGGCCGCGACCTGGAGCGGCGCCGCGGCGAGGCCGTTCGCCCCCAGCGAGGTCGTGATGCCCGAGCAGCCCCAGGAGAGCTCCTCCTCGATGATGCAGCCGTCCAGCGCCGACGCGCCAGGACCGCCGTACTCCTCGCCGATGTGCGTGTTCATCAGCCCGACCTCCCACGCCTTGCGCAGGACGTCGGCGGGCCAGGTGCCGTCCTTGTCGTACTCCCAGGCGACGGGGCGGATCTCCTTCATCGCGAAGTCATGCGCCATCTCGCGCAGCGCCTTCTGTTCGTCAGTCAGCGTGAAATCGACCACTTTGGTTTCGCTCCAGTTCTAGATTGACTGGTCAGTCAACACTGGCGTAAGCATACCCTCTCGCCGGCCCGAGGGAACGTCCGTTCGGGGGGTGCTCAGCCGAAGACGACCCAGGCCACGAATGCGATCGAGGCGACCGTGACGAGCGCGGTCGCGAGCGCCAGCGCGTACTGGCCCTCGAACAGCAGCGGGCGCCGCGGGGCCATCGTCCGGCGTCGGAGTCGTCGCCACATGGGACCATGGTGAGGGATGCAGGACGCCTTCGGCATCGTGATCTTCGCCGTCGTGGGAATCTCGGCGGTGCTCGCGGTCGTCTCGCTGTTCTTCCGCGGCAAGGTCTACGACGAGATCGGGCGCGGCGGGATCGGCGACGATCGCGAGATCCGGCCCGCGCCAAGCCAATCCCACCCACCCGGCTATGTCGACACCGTCGAGCGCGACGCCGAGATCCGGCAGATGCTCGGCGCGCGCAACGCCCGCGCCGCCGCGCGCGGCGAGGCCGAGGTCGACATCGAGGACGAGCTGCAGCGCCTGACGGCGCCTGCAGTGGACCCCGGTCTGCGCGAGGAGGTGCGCGAGCTGGTCGTCGCGCGCAACCGCCGGCGCGAGGCGCGCGGCGAGGCGCCGCTGGACGTCGAGCGGGAGGTCGAGCGCCAGCTGCGCGAGTTCGGCGCCTGAGCCGCCGTTGGTCCAGGAAATCAAGGCGCGCCTCCAGCCCGCCGAGGGGTGACGGATGACCTTCCCCCGCTCTCGAACCCTCTTCGCCCTGCTCCTCGTGACCCTCACTGGCGCGCTCGTGGCCCCCGCCGCGTCGCACGCCGCCAAGCGGCCCGGCTCCTCCGCCGCCGCTGCCAAGAAGCACAGGCTCGCTCCTCGCAAGGGCGGCCACATCCGCAAGGCGTGGCCCGTCAAGCGTAGCGGCGGTCGTAGTGGCCGCGGCGGTCGCCCCAACCGGGTCCTCGCGCGCTTCCTGGCCAAGCAGGTCGGACCCAAGCCCGGCACCAAGCACCTCAAGGCCGCGGCCAGCGCCTCCGGCGCCGGCCCGCTGCTCGACTTCCTGCCCACGGGCAACCCGGGCTCGCTGCGGCTCGTGCGCTCCTTCGACGTCCCCGCCGACGATCCGGCCGCCGCGCGCATGGCGAACCTCTCGTGGACCTACGACTCCGCCGTCGCCGCCGTCGCGCTGATGTTCGCCGGCGAGAAGGCACAGGCCGAGCAGCTGCTCGACCAGCTCGCCGCGGTCCAGCGCACCGACGGCTCAATCGACTTCGCGTTCAACGTCGCCGACGGCTCGAGCCTGCAGCAGTTCCGCTCCGGCTCGATCGCGTGGATCGGCCTCGCCGCCGCGACCTACCGCAACCTCTACCACTCCACCCGCTACGGCACCCTCGCCGGCGGTGCGGCGCGCTGGCTGCTCGCCCGCAGGCAGGCGACCGGCCTGGTGGCCGGCGGCCCGGACGTCTCTTGGGTCTCGACCCAGCACAACCTGCTGGCCTGGTTCTTCCTGAGCTCGGTCGACGACGACGTCGTCACGGGCCTCAAGAGCAGTGACCTCAAGAAGGCGACGGACACGCTCGCCGACGCGATCGAGAGCAGGCTGATCGTGCCGGTCGACGCCACGCACAGCGCCTTCGTGCAGGGCGTCAACGACGCGAGCCGCCCGCTCGACGTCCAGGCGCTCGGGCTGCTCTTCCTCGACGCGGCCAACAAGGGCCACAGCGGCAAGCCGACGACCGCCGACAAGGTCCGCGCCTACCTCGGCTCGGCCTACGCGGTCAGCGGCCGGTCGATCGTCAAGTCCGCCGTCCCGACGACCTTCAACCAGACCTACGCGGCCGCCGGCCCGTTCTCGGGCTACAAGCCCTACGCCGAAGCCGGCAGCCCCGACGTGATCTGGGCCGAGGGTACCGCCGAGGTGCGCTTCGCGCTCAAGGCGCTCGGCGAGAGCACCACCACCCTCGACAAGTCGATCACCGCATGGGACGCCGTCACGACGCCGCGCGGCGAGGGCCCGCTCGGTGCCGACCGTACCGCCACGGGCCAGGAGATCAACGAGTACCACGTGTGGCCGGCCTCGGCCGCGGCGAGCTGGACCCTGCTCGGCTCGGCCTCCGACATCTGGGGCCTCTAGGTCCCAGGGCCCGACAGGGATTCCGCGCGCTCGTCTCGCCTGGCGTCGGCCTCCGGGTCGCGCCGATCCGCGACGAGCGATGCGACGATCCCGATCGCGAACGCCCCGAACACGATCGCGAGCGTGAGCACCGGACCGGCCTTGTAGAGGTCCTCGATCAGCAGCTTGACCGCGACGAGCCCGAGTACGATCGCGATCGTCTGGTCGAGGTAGCGGAAGCGCCGGATCAGCCCCTCCACGAGCACGAACAGGGCTCGCAGCCCGAGCAGGGCGAAGATGTTGGCCATCCAGATCAGCACGGAGTCGCGCGTGATCGCGAACGCCGCCGGGATCGAGTCGATCGCGAACGCGAGGTCGGCTGCCACGATCGCCGCGAGGCAGACGAACAGCGGCGTCGCGAAGCGCTTCCCGTCCTGCGTGTGGAACCAGTGCTTGCCGTGGAACTGGCCCGTGACCGGGAAGACCCGCCGGACGAGCCTCACGACGAAATTGCGGTCGGGATCGACGTTCTCCTCGACTCCGCGCAGGATGCGGTAGGCGAGCACGAGCAGCAGCCCGCCGAGCACGTAGATGAAGAAGTGCAGCTCCTGGAGCAGCGCGACGCCGCCGAGGATCGCCAGGCCGCGCAGCGCGAGCGCGGCGGCGATGCCCCAGAACAGCAGCCGCGCGCGATGCTCGGTCGGCACGCCGAAGTACGCGAACAGGAGCAGGAACACGAACAGGTTGTCGAGCGAGAGCGAGCGCTCGATGAAGTAGACGGTCGTGTAGGTGATCGCGTCATCGACGCCATGCGCGTCGAGGAAGATCAGCGTCGCGCCGGCGAGCAGCGACACCACGAGCCAGCCGACGCTCCAGTACACGCCTTCGCGGAAGCTGGGCTCGCGCCCGCGCGCGAAGAAGTGCAGGTCGACCCACAGCAGCGCGACGGTGACGCCCGCCAGCGCCACCCACGAGAGCACCCCGCCGGTCATCCGACGAAGAAGAAGGTGATCCCGAACACGACGTAGACCGAGAGCAGCTGGAAGCCCTCGAACCACGTCGACTCACCCTCGTATGTCACGGCCTGGGCGACGAGGATCGCGATGAAGAGCGCGCCCAGTTCGAGGCCGTTGAAGACCAGCGACATCGGGAACGGCCCGATGAACAGCGACGTGAGCACCAGCAGCGGCGCGGCGAACAGGGCGATCTGCGCGCTCGAGCCGATCGCGATGTTGACGGCCAGGTCCATCTTGTCGCGCATGGCGAAGTAGACCGCCACCCAGTGCTCGGCCGCGTTGCCGACGATCGCCACGACGATGATGCCGACGAAGAACGGCGACAGCCCGATCGACACCGACGCCTCGGTGATCGAGCTGACGAGGATCTCCGACATCACGCCGACCGCCACGCCGGCGATCGCGAGCATGCCCACGGCCTTGCGCACGGACCACGGCTCGCCCTCGTGCTCCTCGGCCACGTCGGGCGGGTTGAAGAGGTCGCGGTGGGTCTTGAGCGAGAACAGCAGACCCGCGCCGTACGTGACCAGCAGCACCACCGCCACGGCGACCGAGAGGGACTCGACGTCGCCGCTGAAGTCCTTCGACTTGGCCTCCGGCCGCGGCAGCCCGCCGCCGTGCACGAGCTGGAAGATGGCCGGCATCGCGAGCGCGGCCGCCGCCAGCATGAGCATGATCGCCTGCACGTTCGCCGCGGTGCGCTCGAAGGTCTGGCGCTCGCGCCTGAGGCCGCCGAACAGCATCGCGGCGCCCATCACGAGCAGGATGTTGCCGAGGATCGAGCCGATCAGGGAGGCCTTGACGACCTCCTGCAACCCCTCGCGCAGCGCGAAGAAGGCGATGATGATCTCCGGAGCGTTGCCGAAGGTCACGTTGAGGAAGCCGCCGATGCCCGGGCCCGAACGAGCCGCGAGCTGCTCGGTCGCCCGGCCCATCAGCGCCGCGGTCGGGATCACCCCGAGCGCGGAGCAGACGAAGATCACGCTCGCGCCGGCGTGCGCGAGGTCGAGCGCGATCGCGAGCGGGATGAACGGAACGAGGAGATACGGCCACCCCTCGCCGCTGAGGAGGAAGCGGCGCGCTCGCTGCACCTCACTCACCATACATAAGCGAATGGGTTCTAGACTCTCGGCGGATGCGGCGGCGCACCTTCGGCAACACGGACCTCGAGACCTCCGCGGTCGGCTTCGGAACCTGGGCCCTGGGCTCGGACTGGTGGGGCGAGCACGAGGCGCCCGACGCTCTCGTCGCGCGCGCGCTCGACCTCGGCGTGACGTTCTTCGACACCGGCGACACCTACGGTCAGGGGCTCAATGAGGAGCTCGTCGGCGAGGCGCTCGAGCGCTCGGGCCGGCCGCGCGACGCCTTCGAGCTCTCGACGAAGTTCGGCTACGTGCTCGACGCCGACCGCACGGACCACAAGGAGTCCGAGCGCCCGCACGACTGGTCGCCCGCGCACACCCGGCGCGCGCTCGAGGCCTCGCTCCGGCGCCTGCGCACGGACTACGTCGACCTCTACCAGCTCCACAACCCGCGCATGGACGGCGTCGACGCCACTGACCTTTTCGACGAGCTCGAGGCGCTGAAGGCCGAGGGCAAGCTCCGCCACTACGGGATCGCGCTCGGCCCGAAGATCGGCTGGCGCGACGAGGGTGTGCGCGCGCTCACCGAGCGCTCCGGCCTGACCTCGCTGCAAACGGTCTACAACCTGCTCGAGCAGGCGCCGGGCGCCGAGTTCCTCGAGCTCGCGGAGGCGTTCGGCGTCGGCGTGATCGCGCGCGTGCCCACCTCGTCCGGCCTGCTCGAGGGCCACCTCACGCCCGAGCACACCTTCGAGGGCAACGACCACCGCCGCCACCGCCCGCGCTCGTGGCTGATCGAGGGACTGCAGAAGGTCGACCAGCTCGAGTTCCTGACCCGCGGCGGTGAGCGCACGCCCGCGCAGGCCGCGTTCAAGTACGTGCTCGCCCAGCCCGCGATCGGCTGCGTCGTGCACACGGTCAACACCGCCGCCCAGCTCGAGGAGTGGGCGGCCGCGGGCACCGAGGACGTGCCCGACCTCGACGAGGACGAGCTGGCGCGCGTGGACGAGCTCTACGCGGCCGGCTTCGGGCTCGGCGCGCCCGCCTGACGGTCGGCGCGTGCGGCTCGGCCTGGGCGCCCTCGACGAGATCGCGGGCCCGGCGGTGGACCCGCGCGAGCTCGAGGTCGGCATCGTGCACCTCGGGCTCGGCGCCTTCCATCGCGCGCACCAGGCCGTCTACACCGAGGATGCGGTCGCCGCCGAGCCCGGCCCGTGGGGCATCTGCGGGGCAAGCCGGCGCAGCCGCGGAGTGGTCGACGCGCTGACCGAGCAGGACGGGCTCTACGCACTGCTCGAGCGCGGGCCGGACGAGGACCGTGCGCGCGTGGTGGGCGTCGTGCGCGAGGCGCTCGTGGCGGCCGAGCAGCCCGACGCGCTGCGCGACCGCCTCGCGAACGCGGGCACCCACGTCGTCACGCTGACGGTCACCGAGGCCGGCTACGACGCTCGGCACCCCGACCTTGCCGCGGACCTGGCGGGCGGCGGGGCGCCGCGGACGCCCGTCGGCCAGCTCGCGCGTGGCCTGGAGGCGCGGCGCGCCGCCGGCGTCGACGCGCCGCTGGCGATCGTCTCGTGCGACAACCTCCCCCGCAACGGCGAGCTGCTGCGCGGCCTCGTCGAGGACTTCTGCGCGCGCGCCGCGCCCGGCCCGCTCGTCGGCTGGATCGCCGAGCACGCCGACTTCCCCTGCACGATGGTCGACCGCATCGTGCCGGCCGCCACGGCCGGCGACCGCGAGGCGGCGAGCGCGCTGATCGGCGCGCGCGACGAGGCGACCGTCGTGTGCGAGCCGTTCTGCCAGTGGGTGCTCGAAGACGCCTTCCGCGGCGGGCGGCCGGCCTGGGAGGCCGCGGGGGCGCTGCTCGTGCCCGACACGCGCCCCTACGAGGCGATGAAGCTGCGGCTCGTCAACGGCGGGCACTCGGCGCTCGCGTACCTGGGCCTGCTGCGCGGCCTCGAGACGGTCGCGGACGCCGTCGCGGACCCCGAGCTCGGCCCGTTCCTCGAGCGCCTGTTCGCGGCCGAGCTCGCGCCGACGCTCGCGGCGATCCCGGGCGTCGACCTCGACGGCTATCGCGCGGCCCTGCTGGCGCGCTTCGCCAACGCGCGCATGCGCCACCAGCTCGAGCAGATCGCCACCGACGGGGCTCGCAAGCTGCCGTTGCGCCTGCTCGCGCCGGCGCGAGAGCTGCTGGCCGCGGGGCGCGAGCCGGCGGGCATCTGCCTCGCCGTCGCGGCGTGGCTGCGCTGGCTCGCGAGCGAGGGCGGCCGCGCGCAGGCGGAGGCCGACCCGCTGCACGGCGGGGTCGCGGCCGCGGTCGCCGGCGCGGGCAGCCCCGCCGCAGCTGCGGAGCGCGCGCTGGCCGTGAGCGCGGTGTTCGGCGACGACCTGCGCGAGTCGGCGACGTTCCGCGCCCTGCTCGCCGACGGACTGGCCGAGCTAGCCCTTCCGTAGCGACGAGCCGGCGAAGAAGAAGAACCACGCCTCGAACGCGGCGATCGCGAGGATGACCACGCCCACGACAACGTAGTCGGTGGCGGTGAGCGACGGCGCCTGGCCGCCCTTGCCACGGGTGCGCTGTCCGCTCATGGGCTTCAGCCACGTCGTCTGGCGGCGGGCCACCGGCCGGCCGCCGAGGCGGGCGTGCACGATCTGCAGCCGGCCCAGGATCTGCAGCAGCAGCCACGCCGTGGCGCCGATCACGAGCGCGATCACGAACACGGCGAGCATCGAGATCCCGGAGTCAGGCGCGACGCGCGAGCCGACCCACAGGCCGAGCAAGGGTGCGCCGGTCCAGATGTTGAGCGTCACGACGCCCATCGCCGCGAGGATGCCCACCCGCTGCAGCCGCCCCATCACGGGCCGGACCCTACCGGCGGGGGAGGACTACGGGCTGGTGAGGAGGTCGGCGCACTTGCGCGCCTTGGTGGTGTCGCTGCCGGCGTCGCTCACGCACTTCGAGTACTTCTGGAGGTTCGCGTTGTTCGCCGGGGCGGCCGTGCCCGAGCCGGAGGAGCTGCCGCCGCTCGCGCCGCCCAGGCCACCGAGCCCGAGGCCGCCGAGCTTCGAGGTGAGCTGATCGAACGGCTTGGCGCCGGAGGGCTCGGAGATCGACTGGTCCTTGTTGAGGTCGGAGATCGAGAAGTCGAGCTTGAAGTTCGCCGACGCGTTCGGAGAGCTCGAGCTCTTGGGCGCGACGATGCCGAGCGACAGGACCATCCTCCGCAAAATCTTGTCGGCCTTGCCGGTGTAGATCTCGACCTTCGGGTTCTTGACCGCATCGGTGACCTGCTTGCGCTGCGCCGCCGTCAGCTGCGTGGGCAGGCTCTGCGTGCCCTGGACCCCGAGGTTGCGCGCCTTGGTGAGCGCCTGGTTGACGTCGTCGAGCAGCTTGTTGACGTCGACGCCGCCGGTGATCTTGATCACGTCGTCGTTGCCGACCTTCGCGTCACCCTCGTTCTTGGCGTTGGTCAGCCACTGGCGCGGATCCAGCCCCAGCGAGGAGAGCGACTGGTTCTTCGTGTTGCCCTTCTGCTGGGCCTGCTCGTAACCGGCCTTGAACTGCTTGTAGACCTGGTCGGTGACCGCGTAGTCGGAGCCCTGGAAGTTGACGAAGCCCTTGGTCCCCGTCGAGGTGAGGCCCGCCTTGATGCTCTGGCCGGCGCCGTCGAACGCGAAGTCGATCTTGAACTTCGGCAGCTTCTGCTTGCCCTGGCTCTGGAACGGCCCGGCGACGCTCAGCGTGACGGGGCCGCTGACGCCCTGGGTGTTCTTGGCGTCGATCCGCAGGGCCAGCTTGAGGTTGCCCGAGTTGATCTTCTTACCGCCCTTGAACGTGTCGGCGAGCAGCGTGTTGACGTCGGTGCTCGAACTCGCCTGCTTGGCATCGCTGCCGCAGGCGGCGACGACCAGCGCCAGAGCGGCGAGCAGGCACAGCAGGAACAGACGCAGAGGACGAGTCACGCGTCGGCGAGCCTAGCATTGGGCGGATGACTTCAAGGCGAATTGCATGTTGCGGGTTTGTTGCCGTTCTGCTCGTGGCCCCCGGCGCCGCGCAGGGCGCGACCAAGAAGCGGACCGTGGCGAGCGAGCTGAGCCGCCTCGCCGCGGCGGGCGCGATCCCCGCCGCCGAGCGCGACGAGCGCCTGGCGAGCTACAAGGCGGTCAAGCGGACCGTCAAGCGGCTCCCGCGCGGCAGCACCCGGCGCAACGAACTGGCCGGTGCGGTGGCCGCCGTGGACGGCATCGCCGCCCGTCGCGCGCTGACCGGGCCGCGCCTGGTGCCGCTGTGGCTGACGCTCGAGCGCAACCGCGCCTACTGGTCGGCCAACGTCACCGGCCCGGGCACGCGACGCATCTCCTTCCCCGGCTCCCAGCTCGTCTGGCAGTGGTTCCCCGGCCAGGGCCTGCAGTTCCATCCACTCGCGAGCTTCGCCAAGCTCAACGCGCTCTGGTCCAGCCGCTCGGCCGACATGGGCCAGCTGCTCGACGAGCTGCTCGCGCTGCGCGTCCCGCGCGCCGGCGGCGTCGCCTGGGAGTACTACTTCTCGTTCGCCGGCGGCAGGCCGCCGTGGGTGTCGGGCCTCGCGCAGGGCACGGCCGTGCAGTCGATGGCGCGCGTCGCGCACCGCACCGGCCGCGAGGACGAGGTGCTGCCGATCGCCGAGCAGGCGCTCGGCGTCTTCCAGACCGCGACGCCCGAGGGCGTGCGCGTGCCGACCGGCGACGGCGCGGAGTACGCGCTGTACTCCTTCGCCCCCGGCCTGCACGTGATCAACGGGTTCGTGCAGGCGCTCGTGGGCCTCTACGACCTCGGGAAGATCGCGAACGACGACCACGCCCGGCAGCTCTACGGGGACGGGGAGCGGATCGCGCGCGCCGAGCTGCCGACCTACGACACCGGCGCCTGGTCGCTGTACTCGCGGGGGACGATCGAGCACGAGTCCGACCTCTCCTATCACCAGCTGCTGCGCACGTTCCTGCGCAACCTGTGCACGCGCACGGACGAACCCGTCTACTGCGACACCGAGCTGCGCTTCGCCCAGTACGAGCTCGAGCCGCCGCAGCTCTCGCTCGTGACCACGACCCTGCGCGGCGGCACGCTCGAAAGGGTGAAGCTGCGGCTGTCGAAGATCTCGCGCGTCGGGCTGCGCGTCCGGCGCGCCGGCAAGCTCGTCTCGGCCCGCCCGGCGGTCGTGGTCGGCCACGGCACCCCGTCGCTGCAATGGTCCGTTCCGCGCAAAGCCGGCGAGTACGACATAACGCTCACGGCGGTCGACCTCGCGGGGAACGTCAACACGGCGGAGGGTACGCTCGAGGTCTTGAAGCCGAAGAAGCGCAAGCGCACCCGTTGAGGCCGCGCACGATCCTCTACACGGGCAAGGGCGGCGTGGGCAAGACCTCCGTGGCGGCGGCGACCGCGCGCCGCTGCGCCGCGGCGGGCCGGCGGACGATCGTGCTCTCCACCGACCCTGCCCACTCGCTCGCGGACTCGCTCGAAGCGCACGCCGGCTCCGAGCCGACCCAGGTCGCCGACAACCTGTGGGCCCAACAGGTGCAGGCGCAGGACGAGCTCGAGCGCCACTGGTCGGAGGTGCAGCAGTGGCTGGGCGGGCTGTTCGTCGACCAGGGCGTCGACCGCATCGCGGCCGAGGAGCTGACGGTCCCGCCCGGCGGCGACGAGCTGTTCAGCCTGCTCCAGCTCAAGCGCCACGTCGAGGACGGCGGCTGGGACGTCGTGATCGTCGACTGCGCGCCCACCGGCGAGACGTTGCGGCTGCTCTCGTTCCCCGACGTCGCTCAGTGGTGGCTCGACAAGGTCTTCGGGCGCGAGCGCCAGCTGCTCGCCGCCGCACGGCCGATCGCGCGCACGTTCTTCGACGTCAAGCTGCCCGACGAGCGGGTGTTCGCCGAGGTCCAGAGCCTGGTCGAGAACCTGATCGCGATGAACGAGATCCTGCGCGACCGCGAGGCCGTCTCGATCCGGCTCGTGATGACCCCGGACCGGATGGTCATCGCCGAGGCGATGCGGACCTTCACCTATCTCTCGCTCTACGGGTATCTGACCGACGCGGTGGTGGTCAACCGCGTCTTTCCCGCGGAGGTCGAGGGCGGCTACTTCGGCGCCTGGCGCGAAGTCCAGCGGGAGCAGCTCGAGCTGGTGGAGTCGGGCTTCGCCCCGGTGCCGGTGCTGCACGCGCCGTACTTCGAGCAGGAGGTGCTCGGCGCGACGATGCTCGACCGGCTCGGCGAGGCGCTGTTCGACGGCGCCGACGCCGGTGCCGTGCTGCACGACAAGCTCGCGCAGGAGCTGTCGCTCGACGGCGACGGGGCGAGCCTGCGGCTCGACATCCCGTTCGCCGACAAAGGCGACATCTCGCTCAAGAAGATCGGCCTCGAGCTCGTCGTGCGCGTCGACGGCCAGAAGCGCACGATCATCCTGCCGCCCGCGCTGGCCCCCTACCGGCCGTCGTCGGCGTCGTTCTCCGACGGCTCGCTGCTCGTGAGCTTCGATGGCTGAAGAGGACCCGCTCAGCCAGATGCGCTCGCAGGTGGATGCGGCCTACGCCGCCGCCGACCGGCTCGTGCGCGAGGCCGAGGCCGCCGCGCGCAAGCGGGAGCGAAGCGATGGCGAGGCCGCAGGCCGAGACACTGGAGAGGTCCCGCCCGCCGGGTTCGAGGGCGAGCGCGCGCACGCTGAGCGCTCCGCGTTCGGCGACCTCCAAGCACTGGCCGCCCTGCTCGACACCGCGCGGTCCTCGGTGCCGCCCGAGGTCGCGCGCCAGCTCGCCGAGGCGGCCCGCGAGCTGCTGATCGCGCTGCGGGCGCTGATCGACTGGTGGATCGCACGTCTCGAGCGCCCGTCCGAGACCCCGGTCGAGGTCCAGGACATCCCGATCGAGTAGGCGCTTAGACTGGCCTCGATGGCCTCTGTCGCAGGGACGCTGCGCTCGCTGCCGCCCGAGTCCCGGATGACCGGGGGCGCGGCGGCGGCCCTCGCGTTCTCGCTCTTGCTGCCGTGGTACCAGGTCTCGTTCTTCCGGGGCAGCAACGCCGTCACGGACTCACGCTCGGCGCTGCAGGTCTTCACGTGGGTCGAGGCGGCGATCCTGCTTGTCGCGCTCGCGGTGCTCTATCTCGTGTGGGCGCGGGCGCAGCGCCAGGCCTTCCACCTGCCGGGCGGCGACGGCTTCATCGTCTCGGCCGCGGGCGGCTGGGCGCTCGCGCTGATCGTCTGGCGGCTGTTCGACAAGCCCAGCGTCCAGGAGCGCGCCGCCACGGTCGGCATCCAGTGGGGGATCTTCTTCTCGCTACTCGCCGCCGCCGCGCTCGTGGCCGCCGGCGCGCGCGTGCGCGCCGCCGGGCGCCCCGAGCCGCCCAACCCGACCGCCGAGGAGCCCGCGTGGGAGGTGCCGCGCCGCCCGCGCCGCGAGCGCGCCGCCGGCGGGCAGCCGCGCGAGCACACCGAGGTCACGCAGGTCCTGCGCGAGCGCCCGCCGGACTGGGACGGCGAGCCGCGGGAGGCGCCCGGCCGCTCCGAGCGCCCACGCGAGGGGCCGGAGGGCGACGAACCCCCGCCTCCGCCCGACCGCCTGTTCTGAGCAACTTCGCGACCGCGCGGGCCGTTGTCGCTCCGATGCGCCGCGCCGTCGTCGCCCTCGTCGTCATGCTCGCGCCGCCATGGTCGGCGCCGCGCGACGTCTCGCGGCCGCACACCTTCATCGACGACCTGTCGATCGCCTTCGTCCCCAGCAGCGCCGGGCTGATTGGTTGGCGCATGCAGGACGGGGCCGGTGCCGGTGCGCGTGGCGGCGAGTCCGTCGTCGCGCGCTCGGTGGCCGGCGGCCTCGGGGCGCCGCACTCCGCGCCACGGGGCCGGGCCGGCGACGTCGTGCTCTATGGACATTCGCGCGCCGCGGTGGCGCTCGTCCGGCCGGTCGGCTCCAACCGCGATCCGCGGTCGGAGCTGCGCGTGGCGGTATGGACCACCGGCGCGCTGGTGCAGGCGGCCTACGCGGCGCCGGGCGCGCCGTTCGGCCCGCCGGAGGACGTCTCCGCCGGCGGCGAGGCCGACGCCGCCCGCGCCGCCTTCTCGCGGGCGGGCGCGCCGCCCGCCTTCGTGTGGCGCACGCACCGGGCCGGCGGCACGAACGTGCAGGAGGCGGCGCGAACGGGGTAGTCCCCCTCCATGGCCACCGCACCCTCCTCCGAGCGGATCTCCGTCCCGCGCCAGTCCGACGACTACACCGACGAGGCCGCCAAGGCCCGCCGCGAGTTCCTGCGCGAGCAGGCCGGCGCCTCGCTCGAGCACGTGGGGACCTACTCCCAGGATCCCTCCGAGCTGCCGGGCAACATCGAGCACTTCATCGGCGTCGCCCAGGTCCCGCTCGGGATCGCGGGCCCGCTGCTCGTCGACGGCGTGCACGCCCAGGGCGAGTTCTACGTCCCGATGGCGACTGCCGAGGGCACGCTCGTGGCCTCCTACAACCGAGGCATGAAGCTGCTCCACATGGCAGGCGGCGTGAAGACGACGATCATGGACGACCGCATGCAGCGCGCGCCGGCGTTCCTGTTCGAGAGCGCGCGCGGGGCGCGGGCGTTCGGCGAGTGGCTCGACGAGCACTTCGACGAGATCCGCGAGGTGGCCGAGTCGACGACCAAGTCCGGCAGGTTGCAGGACATCGAGCAGTACTCCGCCAGCCGCATCCTCTACACGCGCTTCAACTACACGACGGGCGACGCCGCGGGCCAGAACATGACCGGCAAGGCGACGCAGGCCGCCTGCCACTGGATCCTCGAGCAGTACCCCGACATCGACCAGTTCTTCCTCGAGGGCAACTTCGCCACCGACAAGAAGAGCTCGCAGATCAACATGCTGCGCACCCGCGGCAAGCGGGTGGTGGCCGAGGCGGTCATCCCCGACGCGCTGTTCAAGGAGGTCATGCACTCGAGCTCGGCGCTGATGTACCGGGCGCGCCAGGTGTCCAACCTCGGTGGCTTCATGTCCGGCGTCAACAACAACGGCGCGCACTCCGCCAACGGCATCACGGCGATGTTCATCGCCACCGGCCAGGACGTCGCCAACGTCGCCGAGTCCTCGGCGGCCTTCACCTACGCCGAGCTGCGCGAGAACGGCGACTACTATTACTCGCTCACGATCCCATCGCTGATCGTCGGCACCTACGGCGGCGGCACCGGCCTCGCCACGCAGCGCGAGTGCCTGGAGCTGCTCGGCTGCTATGGCAAGGGCAAGGTGCGCAAGTTCGCCGAGATCGTCGCCGCGACGGTGCTGTGCGGGGAGCTCTCGCTCGGCTCGGCGATCGTGGCCGAGGAGTGGGTCAACGCCCACGACCTGCACGGCCGCAACCGGCCGTGAGGGCTCAGCGGTCGGAGAGGTAGATCCCGAGCGGGAGGCCGAGCGTGGCCATGAAGATGAGTCCGATCCCCGTCGCGACCAGCGTCTTGGACTTGTAGACGTGGCCGACGGCGCCGAGGACGAAGCCGACCGCCATCAGCACCACGAACGGGGTCGGTGAGGGGTCGAAGGCGGCCAGGGGCACGGGCGGCGAGCATATGCCACGTCCTCCTAGACTCTGGCGGCATGAGCGTCGAACCGGCCGCGGTCGAGGATGTCGCCGCCGGCCTGCGCGCCGTCGGCTACCTCCCCGGTGAGTCCACCGCACTGGTCTCCTTCCTGGCCGCCCGGCTCGGCAAGCCCGTGCTCGTCGAGGGGCCGGCGGGCGTCGGCAAGACGGAGCTGGCGAAGGCGCTGGCGAAGTACCTCGACCGGCGGCTCGTGCGCCTGCAGTGCTACGAGGGGCTCGACGAGGCGAAGGCGCTGTACGAGTGGAACTACCGCAAGCAGCTCCTGCGCATCCAGGCCGAGGCCCAGGGCACCGGCTGGGACGCGGTCCAGGACGACATCTTCGGCGAGGAGTTCCTGCTCGAGCGCCCGCTGATGACCGCAATCGCCTCGCCCGAGCCCGTCGTGCTGCTGATCGACGAGATCGACAAGACCGACCAGGAGTTCGAGGCGATGCTGCTCGAGCTGCTCTCGGACTTCCAGATCTCGATCCCCGAGCTCGGGCGCATCGAGGCGCGCACGCACCCGGTCGTGCTGCTGACCTCGAACAACACGCGCGAGCTGACCGAGGCGCTCAAGCGGCGCTGCCTGTACCTGTGGCTCGACTACCCGTCGTCCGAGCACGAGCTCGAGATCGTGCGCCTGCACGCGCCCGAGCTGCCGGAGCAGGTCGCCGCGCGGCTCGTCGAGATCATCCAGATGGTGCGCGAGCTCGACCTCAAGAAGCCGCCCTCGATCGCGGAGTCGATCGACTGGGCGCGGGCGCTGCTGCTGCTCGGCGCCGAGGACATCACGCCCGAGGTCTTCCGCTCGACGCTGTCGATCATCGTCAAGCACCGCACCGACCTCGACACGGTCGCGGAGCGCGTCGGCGTGCGGCTGGGCGTCGGCTCCTCGTCGTGACCGAGGGGTTCCCGGCGGGCGTCGTCGCGTTCGCCGAGAACCTGCGCGCGGAGGGCCTGGCGGTCGGGACCTCCGAGCTGCTCGACGCGTTCGCGGCGCTCGGCGAGGTGAGCTGGACCGAGGAGCCCGCGTTCCGCGAGGCGCTCGCCGCGACGCTCGCGAAGTCGCCCGAGGACCGGCGCGTGTTCGACCTCGTCTTCGAGCGCTTCTTCTTCCGCGCGGCCGAGGAGGCCGCGATGCGACAGGGGGTGCGCGAGCAGGGCGCGGGCGCCGGCGCGGAGGACGAGGACGGCATCACCGGCGGCGAGCAGATCGACTACGACAACCTGCGCGAGCAGCTGATCCAGGCGATCAGCGAGGGCGACGAGTCGGCGATGCGCGACCTCGCCCGGCTCGCGATCGCCGCGTTCGGGCGCCGCGGCGAGGGCTCAGGCGTGCTCGGCGTCGACGTCCAGCGCATCCGCCGCGCGCTCGGCCTGCGCTCCGAGCCGGGCGGCCCGCCCCCGCGCGACCCCGACGCCCCGCCCACCCCCTCGCTCACGCGCGACCAGATCCGGCGCTTCGAGCAGCTGCTGCGGCGCGAGCTCGAGCGCGGGCAGATCGAGCGCACGCAGGCGCTGCCGCCGTCCCGGCCGCTGAACGAGCTCGACCGCGCGCTGCCCTCGGGCCCGCTGCAGGACCTCGCGGCCGTGCACCGCGTGGTGGCGCAGCTCAAGCGCCGGCTCGCCACCCAGGGCCACGAGACGCGCGGGCGCAAGCGCCACGCGCACGTCGACGTGCGCCGCACCATGCGCGCGTCGCTGCAGACCGGCGGCGTCCCGGTCGTGCTCAAGTACCGCCCGCGCCGCCCCAAGCGCCCCGAGCTCTACGTGCTCTGCGACGTGTCGACCTCGGTCACGAGCGCGTCGGTGTTCTTCCTCAGCGTGCTGCACGCGCTGCACGACGCGTTCCGCAAGATGCGCTCGTTCGTCTTCGTCGAGCGGATCTCCGAGGTCACCGAGGTGTTCGAGCGCGAGCGCTCGTTCAAGGCCGTCTCGGACGCGATCTCCAAGGACGCCGGCGTCGCCGACGTCTCCGGCTACACCGACTACGGCCGCGTCTGGCGCGAGTTCCTCGCCTCGGTCGCCGACGACCTGCACCCGCGCGCGACCGTGATCGTGCTCGGCGACGCGCGCACGAACGGCCGCGACCCGCGCGCCGACGTCTTCGCCTCGATCGTCGCGCTCGCCGGGCGCACGTTCTGGCTCAACCCGGAGCCGCGGCTGTACTGGAACTACGGCGACTCGGTGATCTCCGCCTACGAGCAGCACTGCGATGCCTACGAGTGCTGGACCACGCGTCAGCTCGAGGAGTTCGTCAAGGCGCTCACCCGGCCGTACGCCTGAGTGTCGGCCGAGCGGACGTTCACGTGCTTCGGCGGCGCGTGCACGGTGCTCGTCGAGGGCGACGGGGCCGCGGACGCCGTCATCGCCGCGCGTGACCGGCTGCTCGGCTGGCACGAGGTGTTCACGCGCTTCGAGCCCGGGAGCGAGCTTTCGCGGCTCAATGCGGATCCCCGCGACCGCGTGCCGGTCTCGCCCATGATGGCGCGCTTCGCGGCCGCGGCGGTCGCGGCGGCGGAGGCGACCGGCGGGCTCGTCGACCCGACCCTGCTGGACGAGATCGAGGCGGCGGGCTACCACTCGGACCGGTTGCGGGGGACGCTCGCGCTCCCGATGGCGCTCGCGCTCGCACCGCCGCGGGCGCCGGCCGGACCGCACCCGGACACGCGCTGGCGAGCGGTCGAGGTCGACCTCGATGCGGGCACGATCACCCGGCCGCCCGGGGTCAAGCTCGACGGCGGCGGGATCGTCAAGGGACTGTGCGCCGACGTGCTCGCGGAGTCGCTGGGCGGGAGCTTCGCGGTGAACTGCGAGGGCGATCTGCGCGTGGGTGGCGGCGAGCGCGCGATCCAGGTGGCGAGCCCGTTCGACGGCGCGGTGCTGCACGAATACGCGATCGGCGACGGCGGAGTGGCGACGTGCGAGATCGCCAAGCGCAGCTGGCTGGGAGCGGGCACGCGGCCCGCGCATCACCTGCTCGACCCCGCGACCGGCCGGCCCGCCTATACGGGCGTCGTCCAGGCGACGGCGCTCGCCCCGACCGCGCTGGAGGGCGAGGCGCTCGCGAAGGCGGCAGTCCTGAGCGGCCCGGAGGGTGCCGCGACGTGGCTCCCGCACGGCGGCGTGCTCGTGTTCGACGACGGCTCGCACGCGGTGGTCGATGAGCTCGGCGGCGCTGCCGAGTCTCAAGACGCATGACCGACGACAACGCAGCGATCGCCCGCGCGATCATCGATGCCGACCGCTACATGGTCCTCGGCACCGCCGACGAGGCCGGGCTGCCCTGGGTCACGCCCGTGTGGTTCGCTCCGAACGGCTACCGCGACTTCCTCTGGGTCTCCGACCCGCAGCGGCGCCACTCGTGGAATCCAGCGGTGCGCCCGCAGGTGAGCATCGTGATCTTCGACTCCACCGTGCCCGTCAGCACCGGACAGGCCGTCGCCTCCGAGCACTTCGTGCTCGGCGAGCAGGACGAGCGGCTGCCGGTCAGCCCTTCTGCTCTTCCTCAGACCCACGCGGGCGGGGGCGGAAGGTCATGATCGGCTTCTGCAGGCCCTTGAGCTTCTTCTCGCCCGCCGCGGACCAGTCGAAGCGGTCCTCGGCCGCCTCGCGCACCGCCTCCGTGGCGAGCACTGCGCCGGGGCGCGCCCGCGCGGTCAGGCGGCTGGCGACGTTGACCGTCGAGCCGAACCAGTCGCCCCAGCGGTTGACGGCCGGGCCGAACGCGACGCCGGCCCGGAGCGGTGGGAAGTCCTCCTCGCCCTCGGCGCGCTCGACCAGCGCGAGGCAGGTCTCGACCGTGACCGAGACGTCCGGCGAGACGAGCATCACAGCGTCGCCGATCTGCTTGACCACGCGCAGCGGGGGTTCGACCACGGCGTTCGCAATCCGCGCCAGCCGGCCCGCGAGGCCGCTGAGCTCCTCCACTCCCACGCTCTCGCCCAGCTCGGTGAAGCCGACGAGATCGGCGAAGGCGACCGTCGTCTCCGCGGTGTCCGTGACCTTGCCGGAGGCGCGCTCGGCGAGGCTGATGTAGTCGTTGCGCAGCAGCTGGCGCATGTGCAGGAGGAAGACGCGATCGAGCATCCGGCTCGAGAGCGGCATCAGCTCCCCGGCCGTCTCCGCGAGCCGGCGCGCGAGGTCGAGCTCGCTGTCGCCGGGCTTGATGAGCGCCTGGGCGAACAGCACGCGCAGCGCCTCGGCGTAGCGCGCCATGCCGGTGCCGAGCACGCGCGTGACGTCGAGCGTCTCGTCGAACGGGAAGCCGACCTCGGCGAGCGCGGATGCGTCCCTCGCCGTCGCGAGGTCCTGCTCGGTGAACACGCGCGCGTCGGGATCGGGGACGGCGAGGCCCAGCGACTGGCGGAACGCGGAGAGCTGCTCGAGCTCGAAGCCCGACTCCTCAGCGATCTCGCGCTGGGTGTAGGTCGCGTTGCCGGCCAGGAGACGCTCGACCGGCAGGAGTACGAGCCGGTCCTCCTTCACGGCGTCGCGCAGCTCGTCGACTCCGCAGCCCTCGTCGTGGAGGTGGTCGAGCAGCTCGCGGCGGGCCTTGCGCGCGTCGTCGTCCTCGAGTCCTTCGAGCAGCCCCTCGGCTTCCCAGTCCATGGTCCCGGGCAAGCTACAAGGCGGGGAACTCCTCGGCGAGCAGGTCCATCAGCAGGCCGTCGTGCCAGCTGCCGTCGGCCCCGCGCTCGTAGCGCCGCATCACGCCGACCGGCCTGAAGCCGAGCCGCTCGTAGGCGCGGATCGCCCGCGCGTTGGCGGCGGCCGGGTCGATCGTGAAGCGGTGGTGGCCGCGCTCGGCGATCAGGTGCTCGATCACGAGCCGCATCGCCTCGGGGCCGATCCCGCGCCCCTGGTGCGCGGTGGCGAGCGCGATGTCGAGCGAGGCATGGCGATAGTCGGGCTCCTCCTCCTCGCCCACGAGCAGCATGCCCGCCACCGCGCCACCCACCTCGATCGCCAGCACGACCTCCCACTCCTGCTCGGCGATCAGGTCGCGCCGCACGCGCGCGTCATCCCACCCGGGCCACCACGCGGCGACCCCCGGCTCGCTCAGCAGGGCGAGCAGTGGAGCCGCATCGTCCGCGCGGACGGGACGCAGGCGCACGCGCTCGCCGCGCAACACGGGTAGGGGCCGGGTCGTCGCCATGGCGATAGGATGCACGCCCAGAAGGACAAACAGGGGGGCTGGCGGAGGCCGGCTGAGATAGCGCCCACGATCCCTGGCGCTGACCCTTCGAACCTGTGGGGTAATGCCCGCGGAGGGAGCGATGCGCACACAGACCGAGGCTCCCCTGGTGGAGCCTCGTCATGTTCAGAGCGACGAGGTGGGAGTGGCCCTCGACGGGGTCGCGAAGGCGTTCGGCGAGGTTCACGCGCTGGCGAACGTGTCGCTGCGCGCGGCGCCGCGCGAGACGGTCGCGGTGGTCGGCCCGAGCGGCTGTGGCAAGTCGACGCTGCTCGAGCTCGTGTGCGGGCTGATCGAGCCCGACGCCGGCACGCTGCGCAGTGCGCCGGCCGCGCTGATGCCCCAGCGCGACGGGCTGCTGCCGTGGCTGAGCGCGCTCGACAACGCCGGGCTCGCGCTGCGCGTGGCCGGCCGGTCGCGCGCGGAGGCGCGCGCCGCGGCGCACGAGCACTTCGCCGCGTTCGGCCTCGACGGCTTCGAGCGCGCGCGGCCCGCCGAGCTCTCGGGCGGGATGCGCCAGCGCGTCGCGTTCCTGCGCACGCTGCTCGCGGGCCGGCCCGTGCTCTGTCTCGACGAGCCGTTCGGGGCGCTCGACGCGCTCACGCGCGCGCAGCTGCAGCGGTGGCTGGCCGATGCGCTGGCGCGCGAGCCGCGGACCGTCCTGCTCGTCACCCACGACGTCGAGGAGGCGGTCCTGCTGGCCGACCGCATCGTCCTGCTCTCGCCGCGCCCGGGGCGCGTCGTCGCCGAGCTCGAGGTGCCCCTCGAGCGCCCGCGCCGGCGCACCGACCCGCAGGTTGTCGATCTGCGCGAGCAGGCGCTCGACGTGCTCGGGGTCGTCTGATGCTCGCGGCCGTCGTCGCGATCGCCGCGCTCGCGGGCTGGGAGGCGCTGGTGCAGGGCGGTGTCGTCGACTCGCTGCTGCTGCCCGCGCCGACGGAGGTCGCGTCGTCGCTGTGGAACGACCGCGGCCTGCTGGCCCCCGACCTCGCGGTCACGTTGCAGGAGGTGCTGGTCGGCCTGCTCGCCGCCGTCGCCGTCGGCGCGGCGCTCGGCATCGGGATGCACGTCTCGGGCGCGCTGCGGCGAGCGCTGCGCCCGCTCGTGATCGGCTCGCAGGCCGTGCCGATCCCCGTGATCGCGCCGCTGCTGATCCTCGTGCTCGGCTTCGGGCTGGCCCCGAAGGTGCTACTCGTCGCACTCGTGTGCTTCTTCCCGGTGACGATCAACCTCTACGACGGTCTGCGCCGCGTCGACCCCGACGCGCGCAAGCTGCTGCGCTCCTTCGACGCCTCGCGCTGGCAGTCGTTTCGGCTGCTCGAGGCGCCCGCCGCGCTGCCGGCCGCCTTCACGGGGCTGAAGGTCGCCGCCGCGGTGTCCGTGATCGGCGCGGTGTTCGCGGAGTGGGCCGGCTCGGACGCCGGGCTCGGTCACGCGCTGCTGACCGCCAACGGGCAGCTCGAGACGGCGCGCGCGTTCGCCGCGACGTTCCTCCTCTTCGTGCTCGCGGTCGGCCTCTACGGCCTGTTCGCGCTGCTCGAGCGACGGGTGGTGAGGTGGCGATGAGGCGGCTGGCGAGCACTGTCTCGGCCTGCGGCCTCACCACCGCTGCGCTCGTCGCGCTGCTCGCGCTCGTCCTCGCCGGCTGCGGCGAGAAGGACGAGAGCGCTCCGGGCGGCGGCAAGACCGAGAAGTTCAACATCGTCCTCGACTACTTCCCCAACGCCGACCACGCCGGCATCTACGCCGCGCAGGCGGCGGGCGACTACGCCCGCGCCGGGCTCGACGTCGAGATCAAGCCCCCGCCCGACCCGTCGGCGCCGCTCAAGCTGCTCCAGAGCGGGCAGGCCGACGTCGTCATCTCCTACGAGCCCGAGCTGCTGCTCGCGCGTGACAAGGGCGCGAACCTGGTGTCGGTCGGCGCGCTGGTGCAGAAGCCGCTGACGACGCTGATGTCGCTCAAGGACATCAAGAGCCCCCGCGACCTGGCCGGCAAGCGCGTCGGCACCGCCGGCCTCAGCTACCAGTCGGCCTACCTGCAGACGATCCTGCGCGACGCCGGCGTCGACCCGGCGACGGTCAAGGAGACCAACGCCGGCTTCAACCTCGTGCCCCCGATGCTCTCGGACAAGGTCGACGCGACGCTGGGCGCGTTCTGGAACTACGAGGGCGAGGACCTCAAGCGGCGCGGGCGCCACCCCACCGTCCTGCGCATCGAGAAGCTCGGGGTGCCGACCTACGACGAGCTGATCGTCGTCGCGCGGCGCAAGGATCTCAACGAGAACTTCTCCTCGAAGCTGCGGCGCTTCCTGCGCGCGACCGCGCGCGGCCACCAGCGCCTGCGCGCGAACCCGGACATCGGCGTGAACGCGCTGCTGAAGGTCGATCCGGGCCTCGACCGCGGGTTGCAGACCGCGGCCGTCAGCGCCACGCTGCCCGTCTTCTTCCCCGAGGACAAGGCCAGGCCGTTCGGCTGGCAGGAGCCGGCGGAGTGGGACGCCTACGGGCGCTGGCTGTACGAGAACAAGCTGCTCAAGCGGCAGCCGGACGCGTCATCGGCGCTGACCAATGAGTTCCTGCCGGGCCAGGGGCTCGACCCGGGGACCTCCGAGGCTCCCTGAGCAGGCCCGCGCCGGCGCCGAGGAAGAGGTAGGTGCCGGCGAGGCCCTTCCACTCGCCGTAGCGCTCGAAGAAGCCGCGGACCTCGGCCTCGTCGGCGCGCGCCTTCGGGTGACCGGTCGTGAGGCGGCCGACGAGCTTGAGGTAGCCGAGGTCGCCCGCCGGGACGCGGTCGTAGTGGCCCTGGCCGTAGAGCGAGAGCATCTCGAGCGTCCAGGTCCCGATGTTCGGGATCGCCCGCAGCCGCCGCCACGCCTGCTCGCGGTCGGCGAGGTCGGCCCGTCCCGAGGCGACCTCGCACGCGGCATGGCGCAGCGCCAGGGCGCGCCGGGCGGCGAGGTCGTAGGACTGCAGCTCGGCCGGCGCCATGGCCGCAACCCGCGCCGGGGTCGGCATGTCGCGGAGGCCGGAGCGCGGGCAGCGGCGACCGAGCCGGGAGACGAGCCGGCGCTGGATCTCGAGCGCCCGCTCGAGCTCGATCAGCTGCTCGGTGATCGCCCACGCCAGCGCCTCCCAGGGGTCGGCGCGGCGGTGGACGCGCACGTGGGGGCGCGAGCGCACCGCGATGCCGATCACCGGGTCGTCGGCGAAGCGCTCGTAGAAGGGGCGCAGGTCTTCGTCGACCCCGGTCGCGAAGCGCATGCGCTCGATCGCCGCAGCGGCGGCGGTCTCGCAGGCGCTGCGCGCCGCGAACAGGACGTGCTGCGGCGCGGTCTGCGCGACCGCCACGAGCACGGGCTGCTCCCCTACGTGCAACAGCCGGATCAACGTCGCGCCGCGGCGGCGCAGGATCCCGTCGCCCGAACCGCGGCCGATCCGGAACGGCCACGGCGGCGTCACCTCGACCCGCAGGTCGACCGGCGCGTCCCGCCAGGGTGAGGCGGTCAATCGCGCTTGAGCAGGTGGACGTCGACCAGGAACGAGTTGCTCGCGACGATCTCGCCGACGCCCTTCTTGCGCTTGCGGCGGCGGGCGGGGCGCGTGGCGCGGCGGCGGGAGACCACCGCGACCGTGACGGCGCCGGCGGCAAAGCTGGTCGCGGCCAGGGCCGCGGCCTGGCGCGCCGGCAACGGCGCCGCGACGGCCGGCTCGAGCACGCGCGTCTGGTTGGCGACGACGGGCAGGCCGTCCATCACCTCGCCGACCTCGACGACCACCTCCTCCTCGGAGGGGGTCTGGTTCTCGGGCTCCTCGGTCACGACCTCACAGCATGACGGACGGAGGCGACGCCCGCGAGGAACCCCTACCGCGGCGGCCTCGTCCGGGTCCCGAACACGCGATCCCAGTACGGCGCGCTGACCCCGAAGCCGCGCTCCTCGTCCTGGAAGTGGTGGCGCATGTGCAGCTCGCGCAGCCGGCGGCCGACGCGCGTGCGCGGCCGGTGGTGGTGCACGTGGTAGTGGACCATGTCGTAGGCGAGGTAGCCGGCCAGGAACCCGGCGCTGAACGCGGGCGCGTCGTCGCCGCCGAGGACGAGCCAGAACACGAGGCAGAACGCGAGCGCGAGCGGCACGCTGGCCGACGGTGGCATCACGAGCCGGAGCGGATCGTTCGGGTGGTCGTGGTGGACGCCGTGGATCATCCAGTGCAGCCGCGCGCCGAAGCCCTGCTGCGGCTCGAAGTGGAAGACGACGCGGTGCAGCCAGTACTCCGTGAGCGTCCACACGGCGTAGCCCCCGAGCGCGAGGCCGAGCGCGCTCGCGACCCCGACGCGCTCACCGCCGCCGGCGAACAGCGCGAGGATCACCGGCGCGAAGATCAGCACCGGGACGACGGGATGGACGCGCGTGAAGCGATCCAGCAGAGGCGAGTCGAACAGGGGCGGTGAGGCCTTCAGCTGTTCGGTCCGGTCCATGACCGAGACGCTACAGATCCTGCCCGTAGACCCGATAGCGCCGCACGATCCGGCCGTGCATCGCCTCCATCGCGCGGTTCATGTCCTTGTTGGTCTCGAGGATCCAGCCCATCTCGCCCCACGTCTGCGGTGTGACGGTGGCCATGTTGAAGTGCTCGACGTAGAGCGCCGCCGCCACTCCTGTGTGCTGATAGGTCGGTTTGACGCCGAGGAAACCGACGCGCACGCGGTCGATGATCTTCTTGCGCCGCAGGTAGTGCCACCAGCCCAGCGGCAGCAGCCGCCCGTTCATCTTCTTGAGCACCTGGTTGAGGTCGGGCACGGAGATCGCGACCGCGACCGTCTCGCCCTTCTTCGTCTCGGCGACCATGAACCAATTCGGGTCGAAGACGAGCTGCATCTCCTGGGCGTAGTGGTCGAGGTCCTCCTTGGAGTACGGGGAGAAGCCCCAGTTCTCGCTCCAGGCCTCGTTGTAGACCTCGGCGAAGCGGTCCATGTCGCGCCGCAGCGAGCGCCGCGACATCTTGCGCAGGACGACGCCGTGGCGCTGCTCGATCTGCTCGGCGAGCTGGAAGATGATCGGCAGCATGTGGTCGCGGTCGGAGATGTCGAGCTCCCACATCAGGAGGTCCATCGCCTTGGTCAGCCCGGCCTCCTCGCAGCGCTGCTGGTAGTAGGGCGGGTGCCAGGGCATCTTGATCATCGGCTCGCGCTCGAAGCCCTCGATCATCACGCCGCTCTCGTCGTTGATCGTGAAGTCCATCGGGCCGATCATGTGGTCGCGGCCGTGGTCGCGCAGCCATGCGGCGGCCGCCTCGAGCAGCGCGGGCACGACGTCGGGGTCGTCCTCGAACTCGAGGAAGCCGAACATCCCCCAGCGGTTGTCGTGGAAGCGGTTGAAGGACTCGTCGAACTGGGCGGTGATGCGGCCGATCACGCGGCCACTGCCTCGGCCAGAGGCGTCGTCACCGCTTCGCTCGCGGCGCGCGATGAACTCCTGCGCCTTGCCGTGCTTGAAGAACGCATTGAGGCGGCGATTGAGGAACAGACGCCGCTCGATGCGCAACGGCGGGACCCAGACCTCGGAGCTAGAGTGCAGCCGGTACGGCAGCTCGAGGAACTCCCGCAGGTCTTGCCGCGAGGCGATGGGTTGGACGTGCACCGGATTCGAGCTCACCGACCGCACGCTATATGCCGACCGCCATCGACGTCTTCGCGAAGGTCAGGGGCCACGAGCGCTCCGAGCAGCTGCTGGCCGCCCGCGAGGCCGACCTCCTGCCCTACTTCCGCCTGCTGGAGTCGCCCGCCGCGCCGGTGGTCGAGATGGAGGGCGCCGAGCGGGTCATGCTCGGCTCCAACAACTACCTCGGGCTCACCGCCGACGAGCGCGTGCTGCAGGGCGCGCGCACTGCTTTGGACAAATACGGCACCGGCCTGACCGGCTCGCGGCTGCTGAACGGGACGATCCCGCTGCACCTCGAGCTCGAGCAGGAGCTGGCGGACTGGATGGGCACGGAGGAGGCGATCGTCTTCACCACCGGCCACCAGGCCAACCTCGGCACGCTCGGTACAATCCTCGCCCCCGGGGACACGGTGATCGCCGACTCCGGTGACCACGCCTCGATCCTCGACGGCTGCCTGCTCTCGCGCGCGAAGCTGCGCCCGTTTCGCCACAACCGGCTCGACAAGCTCGAGAAGGCCCTGCTTCGTGCCGCGAGTGATGGAGGCGGCGTACTCGTGGTGGTCGACGGCGTCTTCTCGATGGAGGGCGACGTCGCCCCGCTGCCCGAGATCGTCGAGCTGTGCGAGACGCACGGGGCGCGCCTGATGGTCGACGAGGCGCACGGCGCCGGCGTGCTCGGCGCGCGCGGAGCGGGCGTGTCCGAGCTGTTCGGGGTCGAGGACCGCGTCGACCTGCGGATGGGGACGTTCTCCAAGTCGCTGGCGTCCTGCGGCGGCTTCATCGCCGGCTCGCACGAGGTCATCGACTACCTGCGCATCCAGTCGCGCGCGTTCCTGTTCACCGCCGCCGCCGTGCCCGCCGCGGTCGGCGCCGCGCTCGCCGCGCTCCGGGTCGTGCGCTCGGAGGACGGGCCGCCGCTGTTCGCGCAGGAGCTCGAGAACGCGCGCTACCTCGAGAACGGGCTGGACGCGCTCGGCTACCGCGTGATCCGCTCGCCGCAGACGACGCCGATCATCCCCGTGCTCGTCGAGGACGACTGGAAGGCCGTGCTGCTGTGGCGCGCGCTCTACGACGCGGGCGTGTTCGTCAACGTCGCGCTGCACCCCGCGGTCCCGCCGGGCGGCGCGCTGCTGCGCACGAGCGTGATGGCCACGCACGACCGCGCGACGCTCGACCGCGCGCTCGCCGCCTTCGGCGACGTCAAGCAGCGCTTCGAGGCCGAGCACGGCCCGCTGCCCGCCCCGCCGCCGGCCGCTTAGCCGGCCCGCTCCGCTCCGCTTCGAACGTCAAGCGAGGCACCGAACGCCACGAGTGTCGTCTCCACCCCGCCACGGGTGGTCGAGACGACACTCGTGGGCGGACCAGCCTCGAACGTCAACAGCGGCTGGGTAGGAGTCGACCCGAGCCGCCCAACGCGAGCCGCCGAAGCCCGACAGACCGGCCTCGAACCCTCCCCTCACCCGCCGCCCTTGACGTTCGCCGATCGACCGCGGCCGAATGCGACGAGTGTCGTCTCGACCCCGCCACAGGTGGTCGAGACGACACTCGTGGCCAATCCGGCCTCTCCCCTCACCAGGCGTCGCTGACGTTCGCCGGTCGGCCGCGAACGCCTGCTAGTGCCCGGTCGAGGAGAAGTGCATGTAGTCCTTCGTGTTCCCGGTCCACGCGCCGCCCCAGCCCCAGCCGGCCGCCCCGAAGGCGCGGACCACCCGCGATCCCACCATCCCGCGACGGTGTCGCGAGCGGTTGAAGAACGGGCGCGTCGCCGGATCCCGGCTCTGCCCGCAGCCCACGTAGGGGTTCTCGAGCGGATTGACGTCCACCGCGAGCCCGTAGGCATGCATCGACCACGTGCCCGTGCCCCGGCCGCCGGTGCAGGGTGAAGGGACCGCCTGGCGGCACTCGAACGAGGCCGTCACGTCGCCGTCGCGCGGCCGGCCGCGGCGCGGCCCGTAGAAGTCGGCGATCGCCATGTGGCGAATCGGGAAGCGCAGCGCGTAGAGGCGCCGGAAGGAGCGGGCGAGCGGACCGGTGGCGGCCCGGTTGACGATCAGCTGCCCCGCATGCGAGTGCCCGTCGAAGCCCCGGTAGGAGACCGTCAACACCCGCAGGCCCGAGAGCGCGACCGGGCACCCCTTGTGCCAGAAGCCGCCGGCCTTGAGCTGCGACCGGACGGGTGACGGCAGCGGCCGGCTCGACGTGTGAAACGGCGCCAGCGTGAGCAGCACCGCCGGAAGCGCGAAGGCGCGGAGCACGGCGCGGAACTCTACGCCTCGCGCGTGCCACCCTGTCGGAGATGAGGCTGGGACGGATCGGGATCTGGCGCCGCCATCAGGCGGGCACCGGGATGGTGGCCGAGATCGAGGCGCTGGGCTTCGAGGCGCTGTGGATCGGCGGCAGCCCGTCGCTCGCGCAGGTGCGCCCGTTCCTGCAGGCGTCGGAGCAGATCACGATCGCGACCGGGATCCTCAACATCTGGCAGCACGAGCCGGCCGCCGTGGCGGCGCAGCACGCGGAGCTCACGCGCGCGTTCCCCGGCAGCTTCCTGCTCGGCATCGGCGTCGGGCACCCGGAGGCCACGAGCGAGTACACGAAGCCGCTGTCCGCCATGCGCGCGTTCTTCGACGGGCTCGACGCGGCGGAGACGCCGGTGCCGCGCGACGAGCGCCTCGCCGCCGCGCTGGGACCGAAGATGCTCGACCTCGCCGCCGAGCGCTCGCTCGGCACGCACCCGTACTTCACGACGCCCGAGCACACGCGCTTCGCGCGGGAGCGGGTCGGGCCCGGCGCGCTCGTCGCCCCCGAGCTCGCCGTCGTGGTCGAGACCGACGCCGAGCGCGCCCGCGAGGACGCCCGCGCCTACGCCGCGTCGTACCTGCGGATGAGCAACTACACGTCGAACCTGATGCGGTTCGGCTTCACCGAGCGCGACATCGCCGACGGCGGGAGCGACCGGCTGATCGACGCGGTGATCCCGCATGGCTCGGCGGAGCGGATCGCCGAGGCGGTGCGGGAGCACCTCGACGCCGGCGCCGACCACGTCTGCCTGCAGCCGCTCGGCCACGGTCCCGCCCCGGTCGAGGACTACCGGCCGCTCGCCGCGGCGCTGCTCTAGCCGGTCTTCTGGTCGAGCCGCTGGAGGAGCTCGTGGGCGGCGAGCTCGATCTCCTTGTGGCGCCACTCGGCGGCGCGGTACATGCACGCGATCAGGCCCATCCGGTGGAGGCGCCGGAAGTCGCCGAAGACGAACGCGTGGCGCGCCTTCGTCTCGTCGTTCGCGCCCTCCGTGAGCCCGAGATGCCACTCGGCGTACTCCTCCCACGAATGTGACTTCAGGAACGCGTTCTGGGCGTCGGCGCTCGGCTGCGCTTCGCCCCAGTCGCTGTCGAGCACGTACTGGCTGGCGTCGATCAGCTGCTGCGCGCGCGCCACGGCGCGCTCGTTCACCGTGTAGGAGGCCATCGCCGCATTGTCACCGACCCTCGGCGCGCAGCGCGCGGATGCCCGCGCCGATGAACAGCAACGCGCGGTCGACGACCTCGAGCGCCTCCGTGCGCGGCCGTGGCTCGTCGCCCGGGTCGCAGACGCCCGCGGGCTCGAGGACCTGCCCGAGCAGCTCGAAGATCGTGACCGTCGCCGCCGCGGCCATGCGGGGCTCGAGGTCGGTCGCGGATACGCCGAGGTCGCGTGCGATCGCCGCCGCGATCGCGTCCTGCGCGCGCAGCATCAGGCGGTGCTCGTAGGCGCGCAGGCCCTCGTCGGCCTCGACGATCCGGCGGCGCAGCCTCTGCTCCTCGTCGCGGCCGGCCTGCTCCCCCACCCAGCTCTCGATCCAGCCGCGCAGCGCGTCCGCGGCGGTCTCTGCCGGCGGGCGTTCGCGCAGGCGCTGGTCGAGGCTCTGGAAGGCCTCCTCGCTGCATCCCGGGCGCGGAGTCCCAGAAGGCGCTCGATCTCTTCAAGGCTCACAGCCCCGCCTTCGCGGGCGCCGACTCGACGCTGGTCTTCACCCTCAAGCAGGGCAAGATCTCCGACCCCGGGCCGCGCGCCGCGGTCAGCGGCGCGCTGGACAAGGTCCGCGGCCTCAAGGGCGTCCAGGTCGTCGAGAACCCGTTCGCCAAGGGCGGGACGCTGTCGCGCGACGGGCAGCTGGCCTCGGTCGCGGTGCGCTACAGCATCGAGCCCCAGAATCTCAAGAAGCCGGACGGCGAGGCGCTCGTGAAGGCCGCCGAGAGCGGCGAGCGCAGCGGCGTGACCGTCGCGGAGCGCGGCGTCCTGATCGACCTCGCGTCCGAGCAGAGCGCGCCGGTGGGCGAGCTGATCGGCGTGGCGATCGCGATCGTGCTGCTGACGCTGCTGTTCCGCTCGCTGGCATCGATGGCGGTCACGCTCGCCGGTGCGCTGATCGGCGTGGTCGTCGGCCAGATCCTGCTGGCCGCATTGGCCAAGCCGCTCGCCCTCCCGTCGTTCGCGACCGTGATCGCGGTGATGCTCGGCCTCGGCGCGGGCATCGACTACTCGCTCTTGATCATCGCCCGCTTCCGCGAGCAGATGGGGGCCGGCGACAGCGTCCGCGACGCGTCGGCGAAGGCCGCCGCCACGTCCGGGTCCTCGGTGGTCGCGGCCGGGCTGATCGTGATGGTGGCGATCGCGGGCCTGCTCGTGATCGGGATCCCGCTGATCGGCAAGCTCGGCATCGCGGCCGCACTCGCCGTCGGCGCCGTCGTCGTGTCGGCGCTGACGATCCTCCCGATCATGATCGGGGCGCTCTCCAAGCGCCTCGAGCCGAAGAAGGCCGCACACACCGAGCCGTCGCGCGCCTTCGGCCGCTGGGGTGAGATCGTGACCGCGCGGCCGTGGGCTTCGATCGCCGCCGGCGTGCTCGTGCTGCTGGTGTTCGCGGCGCCCGTGACCCAGCTGCGCCTCGGCCAGCCCGACGACGGCAACCAGCCGACCTCGCGGACCCAGCGCGTCGCCTACGACGAGCTCTCGAAGGCCTTCGGCCCCGGCTCGAACGGCCCGTTCCTGCTCGCCGTCGACACGCCGAAGGGCGACACTGGCACCAAGCAGGAGCTCGCGGGCCTGCAGAAGGCCGTCGCCGCCACGCCGGGCATCGCCGCCGTCGTGCCCGCGACGCCCAGCCGCGACGGCGAGATGGCGACGATCATCGCCGTCCCCACCACGGCGCCGCAGGACGCCAAGACGAGCGACCTGCTCGCGCGGCTGCGGACCGACGTGATCCCGAAGGCGACCGCCGACACGCAGCTGAAGGTGTATGTCGGCGGCCAGACGCCGGGCTTCGAGGACTTCTCCGACAAGGTCGCCGGGCGGCTGCCGCTCTTCATCGCCGTCGTCATCGGCCTCTCGGTGCTGCTGCTGATCGCCGCGTTCCGGTCGCTGTGGATCCCGCTCGTCTCCGCGGTCTTCAACCTGCTCTCGGTCGGCGCCGCGTACGGCGTCGTCGTGGCCGTCTTCCAGAAGGGGGTCGGTGCGAGCCTGATCGGCATCGACAGCGGCGTCCCGATCGTCTCGTTCATCCCGGTGATGCTGTTCGCGATCCTGTTCGGGCTGAGCATGGACTACAACGTCTTCCTGCTCTCGCGCATCCATGAGGCCTACAACGAGGGTGACGGCCCGCGTGCGAGCGTGATCCACGGCATGTCCCGGATCGGCAAGGTCGTGATGTTCGCCGGCCTGATCATGGCCGCGGTGTTCACCTCCTTCGTGACGCAGCCCGACGTGATCGGGAAGATGTTCGGCGTCGGCCTCGGTCTCGCGATCCTGATCGACGTCCTGATCGTGCGGATGGTGATCGCGCCGGCGGTCGTGACGCTGCTCGGCGACCGCGCCTGGTGGCTGCCGGCCTGGCTCGACCGCCTCCTGCCCAACGTCTCGCGCGAGGGCCACCTCGTCCAGGGGCTCGACGAGAAGCTCGCCGAGGACGAGCGCGTCAAGGTCCCGGCCTGATGCGCGCGATCACGTTCGACTGACCGCCCGCCCTCGCGCGATGAGTTCTGTCGCCGCGCCGAGTCTTAGGGGCTAGAGCGACCGAACCGGGAGAGCGAGATGCTGATCGAGGGCGCGACGGTGGACCTGGAGCTGGAGAACCGGCGGCTGCGGGCCGAGCTGCACGCACAGACGCAGGAGCTGCGCGGCTCGCGCGCCCGGCTCGTCGCGGCGGGCGACGCCGAGCGCCGGCGCCTCGAGCGCGACCTGCACGATGGCGCGCAGGGACGCATCACCGCCGTCGCGCTTCATCTTCGGCTGGCCCAGAGCAAGGCGCCTCCGGACGGCGAGGTCGCACGGATGCTCGAGACCGCGATCGCCGAGCTCTACACCGGCCTCCAGGAGCTGCGCGAGCTGGCCCGCGGCATCCATCCCGCGGCCTCGCCGACCGCGTCGGAGCGCTCGACGGGCGCGTGGTGATCGAGAGCCCGCTCGGCGCCGGGACGCGCGTGCGCGTCGAGATCCCACTGCGGATGATCTCCAGCCCCTGCCGGCGCTTCCTGCGCGGAGGGTGAGCCGGCTCATGATCAGCGGGCCGCTCACCCCTGCCGACGCCGCGGCGCTCTGCGAGCGCGCTCGCTCGGAGCTCGAGCGCTCCGACGCGGAGGTGCTGGTCTGCGACGTCGCCGCGCTCACCCACCCGGACGCCGGCACCGTCGAGGCGCTCGCGCGGCTCCAGCTCACCGCGCGGCGGCTGGGCCGACGGGTGCGCCTGCGCGATCCCTCGCGCGAGCTGCGCGAGCTGCTCGACCTCTTCGGGCTCGCCGAGGTCCTACGCGTCGAGCCGGGGCGGCAGCCCGAAGAGCGGGAACAGCCGCTGGGTGTCGAGGAACGAGTTGAGATGGGCGATCCGCCCGTCTGAGATCTCGAGCACCTGCAGCGCCCACGGCTCCCAGCCGCCGGCCTCGCTCGGCCGGTACTGGCCGAACGCGGGCGCGCCGCCGTTGGCCATGACGCCGATCAGGCGCGAGCCGCGACAGCCGCTGCCGTGCCCGAGGAACCACGTCCTGAGCTGCTCGGGGCCCTGCAGCCACAGGTCGTAGGGCGGCATCGAGAGCGAGGCGTCCTCGCGCAGGAGCGGGATCAGCGCATCCATGTCGTACTGCTCGAAGGCGGCCACGTAGCGGTCAAGCAGCTCGCGCTGCGCGTCGTCGAGCGGGGCGACGGGCGTGTCGGGGGTCAGGTCCGTGTCGCCGAGCTGGGCACGCGCACGCTGGAGCGCGGAGTTGACCGACGCGACGCTCGTGTCGAGCAGCTCGGCCACCTCGGTGGCCTGCCAGCGCAGCACCTCGCGCAGGATCAGCACCGCGCGCTGGCGCGGCGGCAGGTGCTGGAGCGCGTTGACGAACGCCAGCCGCAGCGTCTCGCGCGAGGCGGCGAGCTCGGCGGGGTCGCCGTCCTCGGGCAGCACGCGCGCGTCGGGCAGCGGCTCGAGCCAGGCGGCCTCGGGCAGGACTCCGCCGAGAAAGTCAGCCTCGGCCGCGCCGGCCGGCCCCATGTCCATGGGGCGGGCGCGGCGCTGGCGGCCGTTGAGCATGTCGAGGCAGACGTTCGTCGCGATCCGGTAGAGCCACGACCGCAGCGCGGCGCGGCCCTCGAAGCGGTCGATGCTCTTCCACGCGCGCACCCTCGTCTCCTGGACCGCGTCCTCGGCCTCGAAGGTCGAGCCGAGCATGCGGTAGGCGTAGCCGGTCAGCTCCGCGCGGTGCTGCTCGAGGCTGTGTTCGACCGTGGCGGCGCTCT
>JBBQLH010000045.1:0-34088 GCA_038327685.1 Solirubrobacterales bacterium | reverse complement strand
CGCGGCGAGGCCCGCGGAGACCTCGGGGCGCAGCATCTGGACGTCGGGCAGGTCCTCGCGCACGTGCTTCATCGCGACGGCGACCTGGTTCTCGCCGTGGAACGGGACGTCGCCCGTGAGCATCTCGTACAGCACGACGCCGAGCGAGTAGATGTCGCTCTGGCCATTGACGTCGTGGCCGAGTGCCTGCTCGGGCGAGACGTAGTCGGTGGTCCCGAGCACGCGCCCGTCGGCGGTCAGGCCCTCCTCGTCGAGCGAGCGGGCGATCCCGAAGTCGGTGACCTTGGCCGAGCCCTCCTCGTCGATCAGGACGTTCTGGGGCTTGACGTCGCGGTGGACGATGTGACGGGCGTGGGCGGCCCCGAGCGCGCGCGAGATCTCGATCGCGTACGCGATCGCCTCGTCGACCGGCAACCGCCCCATGCGGCGGATGCGGTCCTTCAGCGTCTCGCCCTCGACGTACTCGAACACGATGTAGGGCCGGCCGTCCTCCTCGCCCGCGTCGATGACGCCGACGATATACGGGTGGCTGAGCTGGGCGACGGCGCGGGCCTCGCGGCGGAAGCGCTCGAGCTGGTCCGTGTCGGCCGCGATCTCGCGGTTCATGAGCTTCACCGCCACGCGCCGCTCGAGCACGGCGTCGAAGGCCCGGTAGACCGTCGACATCCCACCGGTGCCGATCTGGGCGTCCAGCCGGTACCGACCGTTCAGCTGCATGCCGACGAGAGTGCTCATCCGTGTATGGAACCTATTGTGGCCTACGCGGCGCCTGTGTCGGCGACGTCATTCACAGACCCGTTCTGCCCGTGGTGCCGGGGGGCCGAACCGTCGGTGCCCGGTGGAGGTCGAGTTCGCCGATCAGGTGGCTTGACCTTCGTCGACGCGGCCGAGTTCGCCGGATCGAGGCGGGCCGAGAACGTTTGCATCTGAAAACATCGCAGACGCAAGGACCTCAAGAACGACTCGAGCGCCGGCGACATCCGTCCCTCTAGATGCCCGCCGGCGCTCGGCCCAGCTTGAAACTCGGTTGCTACGAGCCGATGGCGCGCCCTGACCACGTGTCGGTCTGGGGCGTGTCAGGCTCCGCCGGCGTGGCCGGCTCCTGCACGTCGGCCACGAACCACGGGGCGGCTTCCTCGTCGACCGTCGGCTGCTGCACCTCGCCGGCAGGCTCGGCGACGAATGCCTCCTCGGCGGCGTTCTCCTCGGCCATGACCGGCTCCTCGGTCGCGATGGGCTCCCATCCCTCGTCCAGGTCGGCCGCCGGGGCGACGACGGGCTCCCAATGCTCTGCGCCGTCGAATTCCCACGCGTCGCGGGGCTCGACGGGCGCATCCGCGCTGAAGGACCCCTCGACGGGGGCCTCCTCGGTCACGACCGGCTCGGCCTCCACCTGGGGCGCCTCGGCGCTCAGGAGCTCCATGACGGGCTCCTCAGCGGCCGCGGGCTCGATGACCGGCTCGGCCTCGACCGGGGGCGCCTCGGCGGTCAGGGGGCCCCTGGCGGGCTCCTCGGCGGCCTCAGGCTCCGGCTCGTAGTCCACGAAGAGCATCGGCTCGGGCGACACCGCGGGCTCCTCGGCGACGACCGGCTCGGCCTCGTCCACGGACTCCACGGCGGGCTCGACGAACAGGACCGCGTCCTGCTCCTCAACCGCGATCGGCTCTGCGACGGGCTCCGCGGCGGCGACGGGCTGCTCGACGAGGATCGGCTCAGCCGCAGCGATGGGCTCGGGGGCGACGATCGGCTCAGGCACCCCGGCCCAGGCGGGGGCTTCCTCGACGACGGGCTCGGGGGCGACGACAGGCTCGGGCTCGTCGACGGGCTCGTCGACGACGACCGGCTCAGGGACGACGACGGCCTCCACGATCGGCGCGTCCGCCACCACGGCCGGAACGGGCGCCGTGTAGGCGTCCGCGAAGAAGGGCTGCTGCTCCTCGCGCCGGCGGCGGCTGAGGTGGCGGGCGGCGGCGACCAGGACGCCGGCGCCGGCCAGCAGGAGGAAGAATCGGAAGAGGCGGGACATCTGTGGCGCTCCTTGATGCGGTCGCGTGCGTGGAAGGGACGGACCGGCCCCAAAGTTGGGCCGGCCTCCCACTGCATCGGATCGGCAGCACCAGCCCTTGAGTCCCGCGTGAGTTTTGCGGGCGCTACTGCGGCTTGACCGCGCCCCCGGACCACGTCTGCCAGTCGCCGCCGGAGATGTCGTCGTCCTCGTCGCCCTCCGGATCGCCGGTGGGCGTGGGCCCCTCGGGCGTCTCGCCGACCGCGGGGTTCTCCGCGGCCTCGATCGTGTCATCGATCTGGCGCTCCGCGTCCGACATGCCGTCGCCCACGGTGGCGTTCTCCTCGAGCTCCGCCTCGGCCTGCTCCCGGCCCTCGGATTCGCCCTCGCCGGACTCCGCGAGCGGGCGCTCGGCCTCGCTGACGGGCTCGTCGGGCTCCGACCCGGCGTACTCGTGCGGCCGGCCGCCGATCGCGGCCGCCTCGGCCGCCGCGGCCTGCTCCTCGGCCTCTTCGTCGATCGGCTCCGGCACGTGCTGCTGGCCGGGGTCGTAGGCGGTCCGAATTCCGTCAGCGAGCGCGTCGGCGGCGGCGGCATCGACCGCGGCCTCGACCGCCTGCGGGTCGTCGGCCGGGATCGCCTGCTCCTCGACCGGGTCCGACCGCGCCGGGTCGGGCGTCACGACCGGGTCGGGCGCGGGGACCGGCGTGGCGGTGTTGGCGGGCGGTCCGGGAGCGTCGTAGTTGGACGGCTGCGGCGGCGCAGGCGGGCTGGAGGGAGGCTCGGGGGTGCTCGAGCCGCCGGGCAGCAGCTCGCGCATCCGCTCGCGCTTGACGTAGGCGCCCGCGGCCACTGCGGCGAGCGCGCCGCCGGCCAAGAGGAAGCGGCGGAATGAGGATCGGGCCATAGGTTCTCGTTGCTCCTTCTCGGGCGGTTCGGAGTGCTGCCCCGAACGGTACCCGGCGCGAGCCATGCGACAACGGTCGCCCCGGCGGGCATGCTGTAGCCATGCGCTGGATCGGGCGGGGCCTGAAGGAGTTCTGGCGGAAGGCCTACACGGACAACCTCACCGGCCTCGCCGGGATGGTCGCCTACAGCCTGCTCCTGTCGGTCTTCCCGGTCGCGCTGGTCGCGCTCTTCGTCGCGGGCCAGGTGCTCGCCGCGCCGCGCCTCGAGCACTCCGTGCTGCACGACCTGAACGATCTGTTCCCGAGCGCGACCGACGAGACGCTGAGCCAGGCGCTGCGGGAGATCCGCAGCTCGTCGACGACCGTCGGCATCGTGGCGTTCGTCGCCAGCCTCTGGGTCGCCACGTCGTTCTGGGGAGCGCTCGACACCGCGTTCTGCCGCATCTACGGCGTCCCCTGCCGGTCCTGGGTGCGCCAGAAGCTCTTCGGGCTCGGGATGCTCGGCCTCGTGCTGCTGTTCTTCGCCGCGACGGTGGCGGTGCCGGCGATGCAGTCGCTGCTGCTCGCGCGCCGCGACGACCTGCCGTTCGGCCTGTCGAACCGCGACGCGCTGTGGACGATCAGCCTCGCGGTGGGGCTGGCGATCAACTTCGTCGCCCTCGCGACGATCTACCGCACCGTGCCGAACACGCCGGTCGCGTGGCACGGCGTGTGGCCGGGCGCGATCGGGGCGACGCTCGCGATCTTCATCATCGACTACGGCTTCCCGTTCTACCTCACCAACGTCTCCGCCTTCGCCGGCCTGCGCAGCGCGCTCGTCTTCGTCCTGATCGTCCTGGTGTGGTTCTACATGCTGGCGCTGATCATCCTCAGCGGCGCGGTGGTCAACGAGCTCCGCCTCCTGCGCCACCGGAGCGCTACGCTCGCGGCGATGCCGGACCCGACCACCGAGGGGATGCGGATCGAGCAGCTCGAGCGCGAGCGCGAGGAGCACGCCCGCGCCAAGACCGCGAGCGACGAGCCGGAGACCAAGCAGCACGAGCGCCGCGCCGAGCGCGCGGGCTATCTGAAAGAGAAGCTCGAGGAGCGCGGCGAGGCCGAGGACGCCGCCGCGCGCCAGGAGGGGTGATGGAAGGCCACGAGGAGCGCGCGCAGGAGCTCGAGTACGAGCTCGCCGACATGGAGAAGCAGCAGGACGACATGGACGACAACATCCACGCGGCCAAGGACGACTGGGAGGCCAAGAAGCACGACGCCTCGGTCCCCGGCGCCCGAGGCGAAGCCGGTGACGAGCCGCCGGGCGAGGCAGCGGGGGAGGAGCCCGGGGGCGAGGGCCCGGACCCCGAGGTCACGGGCGGCGGCCCGGGCGGCGGCGGCTCGCCCGAGATCGAGGACAGCTAGGAGAAGGTCAGGCCCAGCGCGGGGACGCTGACGCGGTCCGCGTCGGCCGTCACGCTGCCGATGCGCGCGCTGCCCGGGTGGTGGCGCCCGAGCAGCGCCACGGCCTCCGCGGCCTGCGCGGCGGGGACCACCGCGCAGAAGCCGCAGCCCATGTTGAAGACCTCCCACATCTCGGCGTCGGGCACGTCGGCGAGCGCCTGGACGAGGCCGAACACGGGCGGCACCGGCAGCGGGGCGTCGATCTGGAAGCCGACCTCGGCGTGCACTCGCCGCAGGTTCAGCACCCCGCCGCCCGTGATGTGTGCGAGCCCGCGCACGTCGAGCCCGGAGCGCAGCAGCTCGAGCACGGCGCGCACGTAGATCACGGTCGGCTCGAGCAGCGCGTCGGCGACGCTCCTGCCGCCCAGCCCGAGCGGCCGCGCGTCGAGCGCGAGCGAGCCCAGCGCGGCCCGCGCCAGCGAGAAGCCGTTGGAGTGCAGGCCGGAGGAGGGCAGGCCGATCAGCGCGTCGCCCGGCTCGCAGGTCGCGCCCGTCACGAGCCCGTCGAGCGCCACCGTGCCGAAGCAGGCCGCCGTCAGGTCGAAGCCGTGAGGCGAGGGATGGCCGCGGATGAGTTCGGGCAGCACCGCCACCTCGCCGCCCGGGATCTCGACCCCGGCCGCCTCGGCACCGGCCTTGAGCCCGACGCCGATCGCCTCCATGACGCGGGGATCGACCTGCTCGACCGCCAGGTAGTCGAGCAGCGCGATCGGCTTGGCGCCCACGCAGATGATGTCGTTGACGTTCATCGCCACGCAGTCGATCCCGACGGTGTCGTAGCGGCCGGTCTGCTCGGCGACGATCAGCTTGGAGCCGACGCCGTCCGTGCCCACCGCGATCCCCAGGTTGGGCGCGACCTCGAGCACCGCGGCGTAGTGGCCCGAGGGCAGCACCGAGCGCGACGAGCGACCCGGGTCGATCGTCCGCAGCACGCCGACGAGCGCGGCGACGCCGCGGTCCGCGGCATCCGTGTCCACGCCGGTCCGCGCATAGGTGCCGTTCATCGCCGCCGATTCTCGCGCACGAGCAGGACGCAGGCGAGCGCGCAGCGGTAGGCCGCCCACGGCGCCAGCGGGCGCCCGCTCTCGAGCGTCCGCGCGAGCGGCAGCGCCGCGCGCGTGGCGACGCAGGCGGCGGCCGCGCCGAGGGCCAGCGTGGTGAGCTCCTCGCGGTCGGGGCGCCGCTGGATCAGCCGCAGGCCCTTCAGCGCCGCCGCCCCGGCCAGCACGGGGACGCCGATGCCGCGCGAGAGCCGCACGGCGTCGGGCCGCGCGAAGCCCAGCGCCCGCGCCGCCGCCAGCGTCGCGCCCGAGCGCGAGACCCCGGGCACGAGCGCGCACGCCTGCGCGAGTCCCAGCAGCAGCCCGTCGCGGGGGCCTGCATCCTCCTCGCTGCGCTCCTGCGGCGCGCGATCGGCGAGGAGGAGCGCCGCCGAGCCCGCCACGAGCCCTGCCGCCAGCGAGCGCGGGCCGCCCAGGCGCGTCTCGATCCAGCGCTCGGCCGCGAACGCGAGCGCCACCGCGGGCAGCAGCGACAGCACGGCGACGTCGATCCGCAGCGCCATCAGCTCGTGGCGCAGGCCGACCAGGAGCGCGACGGCGCCGCCCGCGTGCAGGGCCACCTCGACCTCCTTGCGCCGGGAGCCCTCGAGCTCGGCGTGCTCCCAGCCCAGGAGCCACGGCAGCGCCGCGACGTGACCGGACGACGAGACGGGGAGCAGCTCGGCAGGGCCCTGCAGCAGGCCGAGCGCGACGACCTCAGCGCGGTGCATCGGCGGCCGGCTCACCGGCCGCCGGGGGCTCGCTGGGCGCGCGGCGCCGCCGTACCAGGAGGTAGACGATGCCGAGCAGGACCAGCGCCACGACGGCGTAGTCGACGTAGTGCAGCGAGTTCTTCCACGTCTCCCAGCGATCGCCGGCCTGCTTGCCGATGAAGGCCAGCAGGAAGACCCACGGGATGCAGCCGAGCGTGGTCAGCGCCGTGAAGCGCCAGAACGGCATCCGCGCCACACCCGCCGGGAGCGAGATGAACGTCCGGATGATCGGCAGCATGCGCGAGAAGAAGACCGTCGCCGAGCCGTAGCGCTCGAACCAGTGGTCGGCCCACGCCAGGTGCGACGGCTTGATGTGCAGCTTGCGCCCGTGCTTCTCGAGGATGTCGATACGGCCGTAGTAGCCGACCGCATAGGCGATCCACGAGCCGACGACGTTGGCGGCCACCCCGATGGCGACGACGGCGAGCAGCGGGTACTCGCCGTTGGAGACGTTGAAGCCCGCGAACAGCATCGTCGCCTCCGACGGGATCGGGATGCACGCGCTCTCGGCGACCATCAGCGCGAAGATCCCGGGCAGGCCGAGCTTGTCGATCACGTCGACGGCGAACTGCACGATCGGATCCGTCAGGGAGGCGGCGGGGAAGAGCACGCGGCGCTGAGGCTAGCGGGCCCTCAGCCGTGGCCGCGCGGCTCGATGCGCGGGAGCGTCAGCGAGGAGATGCGCTGCTTGGCGCGCGGTGTGGGGCGATCGACGGCCGTCTTGGGCCGCAGCATCTTGAGGATCATGATCGCCTGGTCGACGTTCGCGGCCAGGGCCGGGCGCTGGGCGACCTCGTACTGGTTGAGCCGCGGCCCGACGTCCGGCGGCGCGCCGGCGAGGATCAGCTCACCGCGGCGCGAGCGCAGCTCGGTCACGGCGCTCGACAGGGTGCGGAGCGCCGCGTCGCCGACCGGATTGGCCTCGCCGAGGTCGACGATCAGCCAGCGCACGCCGCCGGCGAGGGCCGCGCCGATGCGGCGCTCGAGCTCGGGCGCGTTGGCGTCGGCGACGGACCCGTTGAGGTCCATCTGATGCACCACGTCGTCGAGGCGCTGCTCGCGGACTGCGAGGTCGCCCGGACGGACCACGGCTCGCAGAGATTGGGAGGTGAACATCAGCTGCAGACAGTATCGGCGATTAGGCTGTTCGCCTTCAATGTCCGTACCCCTGTTCGACACCGCTACACCGCTCGCGCCCCTGCGCGACGAGCTCGTCGCCAAGCTCGCCGAGGTGCTCGACAGCGGGCGCTACATCCTCGGCCCGGAGGTCAGGGCGTTCGAGGAGGAGTTCGCGGCCTACCTCGGCGCGCGCCATGCGATCGGCGTCGCCAACGGCACCGACGCGCTGACGCTCGCGCTGCGTGCGCTGGGCGTCGGACCCGGCGACGAGGTGATCGTGCCCTCGTTCACGTTCTACGCGTCGGCCGAGGCGATCCCGCCGACCGGTGCGCGGCCGGTGTTCTGCGACGTCGATCCCGAGACGTTCTGCGTCACGCAGGAATCCGTGCAGGCCGCCATAACGCCGCGCACGAAGGCGGTGATCGTCGTCCATCTGTTCGGCAACGTCGCGCCCGTGGCGGAGATCGAGGCGCTCGGCGTGCCCGTGGTCGAGGACGCCGCGCAGGCGGCGGGGGCGGTCGCGGCCGGCGGCCGCCGCGCCGGCGCGCTCGGCACGATCTCGACCTTCTCGTTCTTCCCGTCGAAGAACCTCGGCGCGTTCGGGGACGCCGGCGCCGTCGTGACGAGCGACGACGCGCTGGACGAGCGGGTGCGGATGCTGCGCTTCCACGGGTCGCGCGACAAGGAGACGTTCGAGCTCGTCGGCCACAACTCGCGCCTCGACGAGATGCAGGCCGCGCTGCTGCGGATCACGCTGCCGCACCTCGACCGCTGGTGCGACGGCCGCCGCGCGGCCGCCGCCGCCTACGAGGAGGCGGGGCTGGGCGAGGTTGCCGAGCTGCCGCTGGCGGCCGAGGGCTGCAAGCCGGCCTGGCACCTCTACGTCGTGCGCCATCCGGAGGCCGACGAGCTGGCGGCGGCGCTGACGTCGGCGGGCATCGGCCACAAGGCCTACTACCGGGTGCCCGCGCACCGGCAGCCCGCGATGCGGCCGTACGCCGGCGGCGTCGATCTGCCCGCGACGGACGACGTCGCCCGCACCCATCTGGCGATCCCCATGAGCCCGGTGCTCACGCGCGAGCAGGCGGCCGAGGTCGTGGAGGCGGCGCACGCCGTGGCCGCGAATAGAATGGGCTGATGCGCCGCCGGCTCAGCACCGCGGCCTTTCCCGTCCATCGCCACTCCGCTCCGCAGGTCGCGCTGGACGGCGGGCTGGTCGCGCTGGCCTATTTCCTCGCCTACCGTCTCCGCTTCGACGGGGCCGGCGGCGTGCCCGCGCTCTACCACGACCTGTTCGTGCGCACGCTCGGCTTCGCGGTCATCGGCAGCATCGCGATCCTCGCGCTGTTCGGCGTCTACCGGCACTGGATGCGCTACTCGTCGCAGAGCGAGTACCTGCGGATCGCGCAGGGTTCCCTGGGGTGCGTGCTCGCGCTCGTCGCGTACGTCGTGGTCGTGCAGCCGAAGCTGCTGTTCGCGCCGCCGCGCGGGTTCGTGTCGGTCAACATCCCGACGGGCGTGCTCGTCCTCTACGGCCTGCTGCTGCTCGTCTTCCTCGGCGGCGCGCGCTTCATCGTGCATGCCGCCTACGAGCGCCCGCTGCGCGGATCGCGCCTGCGCAAGGACGCCCGGTCGGTCCTGATCGTCGGCGCGGGCGACGGCGGCCGCCTGCTGCTGCGCGAGCTCATGCGCAACCCCGAGCTCGGCTACCGGCCGGTCGGCTTCCTCGACGACGATCCCCGCAAGCAGGGCGCCCGCATCGAGCGCGGCCTCGAGGTGCTGGGCACGACCACGGAGCTGGGGCGGGTGCTCGACGACGTCGAGCCACACGAGGTCCTGATCGCGATCCCGTCGGCGCCGGGCACCCTGCGCGGGCGGGTGGTCGCCGCCTGCCGCGAACGCGGCGTGCCGGTGCGGACGATGCCGACCGTGTTCGAGCTGCTGCAGACCGGCGGCCGGCTCATGCGCCAGGTGCGCGAGATCAAGGTCGAGGACGTGCTGGGCCGCGACCCGGTGCGGATGGAGATCGAGCGGGTGGGCGCGTACCTCACGGGCCGCTGCGTGCTCGTCACGGGCGCCGGCGGCTCGATCGGCTCGGAGCTCTGCCGCCAGATCGCGCGCGTCGGCCCGAGCCGCCTGATCCTGCTCGACCACGCCGAGGACAACCTGTTCGAGATCCAGCGCGAGCTGGTCGAGGACCGCCACGCCCTGAACACCGTCTCCGTCCTCGCCGACTGCAAGGAGGAGGAGCGGATGCGCGAGGTGTTCGCCGAGCATCGCCCCGCGGTCGTGTTCCACGCCGCCGCCTACAAGCACGTCGGCCTGATGGAGAGCAACCCGGTCGAGGCGGTGCGCAACAACGCGCTCGCCACGCGGGTCATGGCGCGCGTCGCGGGCGACACCGGCGTGCGCACCTTCATCCTCGTCTCGACGGACAAGGCGGTCGAGCCGGCCACGGTCATGGGCGCGTCGAAGGCGCTCGCCGAGTGGGCGGTCGAGGCGGCCGACGCGCGCTTCCCGGAGACGCGCTTCGCCAGCGTGCGCTTCGGCAACGTGCTCGGGTCCTCGGGCTCGGTGGTGCCGATCTTCCGGCGCCAGATCGCAGCGGGCGGGCCGGTCACCGTCACCGACCCGGGAATGGCGCGCTTCTTCATGACGATCCCGGAAGCGGTGCAGCTCGTCATCCGCTCCGGGTCGCTGGCCTCCGGCGGCGAGGTGTTCGTGCTCGAGATGGGCGAGGCCGTGTCGATCCTCGAGCTGGCGAAGGACATGATCCGCCTGTCCGGGCTCCAGCCGGGCCGCGACATCGCGATCGAGATCATCGGCCGGCGCGCCGGGGAGAAGCTCCACGAGGAGCTCTTCAACCCTTACGAGCGGCCGCAGCCGACACCCGCGCAGCGGATCCTCAGGGCCGACCGCCCGCGCATCGACCCGGCCTGGGTCGAGGACACGTTCGACCGCATCGGCCTGCTCACGCTCGAGGGCGATCCGGCCGGGCTCGCGGCGATCGTCGCCCAGCTCGCGAGCCTGCGGCTCGAGCCCGAGGAGCCCATCGTCCTGACCTCGTCCCCCTTGGCAGACCAAGCCGACGGGGCCACCGCCTAGACTGCTGCCTCGGCTTTCATGGTCCTACTCGCGTTCTCGCTCCAGGACCAGGTCCAGAAGTACGGCTCCTACGTCGGCATCGCCGCCTTCTTCGGCCTGGCAATCCTCTCGCTGCTCTACTTCGCGCAGGCTCGCGAGGTCAAGCGCCTGCGCGAGTGGGCCGGCCGGGCGCCCGAGCGCGCCCGCGAGGTCGAGGAGGCCGCGCACGCCGCCGCGGACGCCGCCCGCCACCGCCCGCCGCCGGTCGCGGTGCCGCAGGCCGCGCCCCAGCCCGTCGCCGCCGCCACCGCGGCCGGTGGTCGCCCGAGCACCGTGGGCCCGGCCGTGCCGGTCGCCGCGGCCGGGACCGCCGTGGCCGAGCAGGAGCGTCCGGAGGGCGAGCCGGCGGAGGACGACGACGGCGAGCCGCCCGTCGTCGAGGGCCCGGTCACCGCGGACGGCAGGCGACCCGTCGCCGCGAAGGCGCCCGAGGTCGCGGCGGACGACGACACCGAAGAGCCCGAGTCCGCCGAGCGCGACGACGACGACCCGCGCGACGAGGCCGAGTCCGCCGAGCGCGACGACGACGACCCGCGCGACGAGGCCGAGGACGCCGACACCGACGGCGACGAGGGCGCGCAGCCGCCCGTGCCCGCCGCGAGCTCCCCGACCAACGGCGCCCCGCCCGCGGGCGCCGAGCCGCCGGTGTTCCCGCCCCCCAGCACCGCGGCCGGTGTCGCCGGCGCCGGCGGTGCGCCCGCTCCCGCCGATGCCGCAGCCACGCCCGCGCCGAACCGGCCCGCGCCCGCCATGCCGCTGCGCGCCGGCGCGCCGTCGGCCTCGCCGAGGCGTCCCGTCACCCAGCCCCCGCGCCGCGCGCTGCCGCCTCCGGCGCCCGCCTCCTCGGGCGGCGGCGGCCGCCGCTGGGCGATCGCCGGCGGCGTCCTCGCGGTGATCGCCGCCCTCGGCGTCTACGCCGCCACGCAGCTCCTCAACGACAACTCCCCGACCAAGCCGAACCAGGCCGCCACGCCGACCGCCTCGGCCACCCAGAGCGCCACGGCGAGCGGCGGCCAGGCCCCGACGAGCCGCGGCGCCACGACCGTCGCGGTATTCAACGGGACGACGGTCAACGGGCTGGCCTCCCAGACCGCAGACAAGCTCGCGGGCAGCGGTTACAAGCGCGGGTCGACGGGCGACTACACGGACCAGCAGCGCGCCAGCTCCACGATCTTCTACCGCCGCAACGCGCGCCGCCAGGCGCGCGACATCGGCCGCGAGCTCAACATCTCCGAGCTGCGCACGATGGATGCCGAGACGCAGGCGCTGGCGGGCGGGCGCGCGGACGTCGCGGTCGTCGTCGGCAGCGACAAGGCGCCCTGATCTGAGCCCGCCCGCGCGTTGACCCGGTTCGCCCGTGTCGTCTTCGCGCTGCTCGTGGTGGCGACCTTCGCGGCGTTCTTCGTCGCCCAGCGCCTCAAGAGCGCCGATTCGGTGGCGGAGATCACGCGCGTCAAGCGCGTCTTCTCGCCCAACGGGGACGGCCGGCGCGACGTCGACCGGATCGCCTTCAAGGTCGAGCAGGCGGGCCGGGTGACGGTCACGATCGTGAACCGCGACGGCGAGCGCGTGCGGCGGCTGGCGGACGGCATCGACGCGCGGCCCGGCACGCCGGTGCGGGTGATCTGGGACGGCCGGACCGACGACGGCCTGCGCGCCCCCGACGGCCTCTACCGGCTGCAGCTCGGGCTGCGCCGCACCGGCCGCACGGTGGTCGTGCCGGGATCCTTCAACGTCGATACGACCCCGCCGCGACCGGTCGTGGTGTCCGTCACCCCGCCGATCGCCGGCCCGGTGCCGGGCGCGTTCGACATCCGCGCCCGCGGCGTCGGCCGCCGCAGCGCGCCGCGCTTCCGCATCCTGCGCACCGACGTCACCCCCGTCCGCGAGGTCGCCCGCTTCAGCGGCCGCCCGGGCAGCCGCCGCGGCGTGTGGGACGGGCGCATCGGGGGCGTGCCCGCACCGCCGGGCGTCTACATGGCGGTGGTCGCGGTGCGTGATGTCGCGGGCAACATCGGCACCGCGCCGGCCGTGATCCCGCCGGTGCCGGGCCAGGTGCGCGGCCGGCCCGGGATCACCGTCCGCCAGATCACCGCCGAGCCACCGCTCGAGCCGGTGCGCACCGGCAGCCGCGTGGAGTTCTTCGTCGACTCGCGCCGCCGCCCGTATCGCTGGAGCATCCGGCGCGTGGGCGCCACGCGGCCGATCCGGAAGGGGCGCGCCGCGCCCGGGCGCACGCTCGCCCTGCGCGCCCCGGGCGGCGTCTCGGGCGCCTACCTGCTGGAGCTGCGCTCGGGGCGCTACAGCGCGCGCGTGCCGTTCCTCGTCCAGGCCCCGCAGCGGGCACGGCTGCTGGTGGTGGTCCCGGCGATCACGTGGCTCGGCGTCGACAAGGTCGACGACAACGGCGACGGGCTGCCCGACTCGCTCGAGACCGGCGGCCCGGTGCGGTGGCCGCGCGTGATCGCCGGCGATCACGGGCTGCCCGCCACGTTCGCCGACCAGACCGCGCCGCTGCTCGTCTTCCTCGACCGCGCGCGGATCCGCTACGACCTCACCACGGACATCGCGATCGCGCGGTCGCGCGACCCGCGGGCGACCGACCGCGAGGGCGTGGTGCTCGCGGGCCCGCTGCGGTGGGTGCCGCGCGCCCTGGCGCGACGGCTGCGGAGCTACGTCGAGGACGGCGGCCGGCTGGCGAGCTTCGGCACCGACAGCCTGCGCCGCGGGGTCCATCTCGGCGCGGACCGCATCACCCGCCCGACCCAGCCGACGCCGACGGACCCGTTCGGGGCCCGCCTGCAGCCCCTGGCCCGCCTGCGCACCGGCGAGGACGGCCGGACGCCGGTGCCGCTCAGCGCGCTCGCGGAGGACGCCTCGCTCGGCCTGCTGACCGGCACCGACGGCGTGCTGGACTCCTTCGGCCGCCTGGAGGAGTCCCAGGAGCGCCCGGAGACGCGGCGCGCCAAGGTGCTCGTCGCGCTCGGCCAGGACGTGACCGACGCCGAGCGCGCCGCCGCCGAGGCCAAGGGAGAGCTGCCGCGCAAGCCGCTGCCCGCGCTGACCGCGACGTGGCTCGGCAAGGGCGTCGTCGTCCGCGTCGGGCTGACCGAGTGGCTGACGCGCACCCGGCAGGACCGGGAGGTGGCGCAGATCACCCGCAACATCGTCGACGTGCTGCGCCGGGTCACGCCGCGCGTCCGCTCGGCGGGCCGCTGAGGATCCCCAGCTCCGCCATCCGCAGCGGCGCGAGGTCGAACAGCTCCGCGGCGGCGGCGTCGAGCGTGGCGCGCTCGACCGCGGCGGCATGGAGCTGCTCGACGTCCGCGCCGGGATCGGGCTCGAGCGCGGGCCGTCCGTACCAGAGCTCGGCGCCGTGGTGGCGCGCGAGCAGCGCACCTGCGAGATAGAACTGGAGCGGGTGGAAGATCGCGACCGCGGCGACGCTCCCCGGCAGCCCCATCCGCTTGGCCTGCCCGACCGCGAGCCCGGCGGCGACGGTCGACGGCATCCGGGCGGGCGAGAGCCGCGAGGGGTCCACCGCGACGACGCCCGGCGCGTGCAGAAGCTGCCGCGCCCGGTACTCGAGCTCGAAGCGCTCGAGCCGTCGCGGGAGCAGCAGGACGAGAAGCGGTTGGTCCACCGCCCCTGACGCTATAGCGTCCGCACTCGTGGCCGACGTCGACGAGCTGGTCGAGGAGCTGCGGCTGCCCGAGGGTGAGGCCGCCGGCGCGATCGTCCTCCTGCACGGCCGCGGCACGAGCGAGCAGGACCTGCTGCCGCTGCTCGACGTCTTCGATCCGCGCGAGCGGCTCGCCGGCGCGTTCCCCCGCGGGCCACTGCAGCTGCCGCCGATCGGCCACCACTGGTACGCGGTCGAGGACGGGAGCCCCGACCCCGAGACGTTCCGCGCGACCGTCGAGCGGCTGGGGTCGTGGCTGGCGGGACTCGCCGAGCGCACCGGGATTCCGATCGAGCGCACCGTGCTCGGTGGCTTCTCCCAGGGCGCGGTGATGGCCTGGGCGCTGGGCCTCGGGCCGGATCGCCCACGGCCGGCGGGGATCCTCGCCATGAGTGGCGCCCTCCCCGCCGTGGCGGGCTTCGACCTCCAGCTCGCCGGCCTCGCGGGGCTGCCGGTCGCGATCACGCACGGCACGCAGGACCCGCTCATCTCGATCGAGCGCGGCCGGGACGCGCGCGACCGCGCCCGCGCCGGCGGCGCCGACGTCGTCTACCGCGAGACCGACGTGCCCCACATCGTCGACCCGCGGGTCGTGCCCGGCCTCGTCAGCTGGCTGGACGCGCGCTTCTAGTTCTGGGCCGGGTGCCGGTGGTAGACGACGTAGCGGCCCTCGGGCAGCCCCTCGCGCGGGGCCACGCGGCGCTCCCCGGTCTGCGTGAAGCCCGCCGCGCGCGCGACCGCGTGTGAGGGCGCGTTGTCCTCGTGGACGACGATCTCGAGCGTCGTGAGCCCGAGCTCGCTGGTCGCCCATTCGGACACGAGCCGCACTGACCGCGTCGCGACCCCGCGGCCGCGCGCCTCGCGGGCGACCCAGTAGCCGATCTCGCCCGTGCCGCCCTGGCGGTCGATCTGCATCACGGAGATGCTCGCGAGCAGGCGGTCCTCGGCGTCGACGGCGAGCCAGCCGATCGAGACCCCGGCGTCCAGCTCGAGCTCCGAGCCCGCGACCCAGGCGAGCGCGTCGCCGCGCCGGTAGGGGACCGGAACGCGCGTCCAGCGCGGGATCTCCGGGTCCTGGCAGGCGTCGGTCACCGCGTCCGTGTCGGTGCCCGTCCCTGCCCTCAGCGTGATCACGCCGTCGCTCAGGGGCGGATCGGGGTGGCGCAGCACGCTCTTGAGTGTGCCGCCTGCCAGCATCACGCGCCGTGCACCGCCTCGCCGCCGCCGTGTTCTGGCTCGCCGCCGCCTCGCTCGCCTGGACCCAGGCGCTCTACGGGCCGTTCCTCGTCCTGCTGCGGCGCCTGCGCGGCGACGCGCCCGTCGCGCCTGCCGACGGCGCTTCCCGGCCGCACGTGTCGCTGATCGTCCCCGCCTTTCGCGAGGAGGCGGTGATCGAGACGAAGGTCGCGAACGCGCTCGCACTCGACTGGCCGCGCGATCGGTTCGAGGTGATCGTCGCGGTCGACGGCGGCGCCGGCCCGGAGGCGGACGGCACGGCCGAGCGCGCCCGTGCCGCCGGCGCCGACCAGGTACTCGAGCTGCCGCGCGGCGGCAAGGTGCGCGCGCAGGACGCGGCCGTGCGCGCCGCGCGCGGGGAGCTGCTCGCCTTCTCGGACGCCAACGCGACCTGGGAGCCCGGCGCGCTCGCCGAGCTGACCCAGGCGTTCGCCGACCCGGCGGTCGGCTACGCGTGCGGGCAGGTGCGCTTCGTCTCGGGCGACGGGACCAACCAGGAGGGCGTCTACTGGCGCTACGAGCTGTGGCTGCGTGCTCAGGAGTCGGCGCTGGCGTCGGTGACGGCGGGCAACGGGGCCATCTACGCGGTCCGCCGGGCGGCCTACGTCGAGGTCGATCCCGTTATGGGGCACGACCTCTCGTTCCCCTACCTGATGGTCAAGCGCGGTTGGCGCGCGGTGTACGCACCCGACGCGAGGGCGACGGAGAAGATGGTGCCCTCGATCGAGGGCGAGTGGCGGCGCAAGCGGCGCATGATGAGCCACGCGTGGGCGATCGTCCTGCGCGGCGGCCTGCTCTCGCCGCGCGGCTACGGCCCGCTCTACGCCCTGATGATCGTCTCGCACCGGGTGCTGCGCTACGCCTCGCCGGCGTTGCACGTGACGGCGGTCGCGGCGGCGCTGCCGCTCGCGCGGCGGCCCGTCTACCGCGGGGCCGTCGCCGCCCACGCGGCGGTGCTGGCGGCGGCGCTGGCGGGCGGGCGGGTGCGGGCCCGGCCGCTGTTGCTGGCGCGCTACTACGTGCTCACCACCTTTGCGCTCGCCGCCGGGCTCTACGACCACCTGCGCCACGGCACGCCGGCGGGCTGGGACGCGCCGGAGGGCACGCGATGACCTATCCGGGCAAACGCGCGCTCGACGTGGTGCTGGGCGGAGCGGCGCTGGTCCTGAGCGCGCCGCTGCTGGCCGTGGCGGCGGTCGTGATCCGGCTCGAGTCCCACGGCCACCCGATCTACCGCCAGCGCCGCGTCGGGCGCGTCGGGCAGCCGTTCGAGCTCTACAAGCTGCGCACGATGGTCCCCGACGCCGAGCGCATGGGCCCGGGCCTGATGGTCGACGCCGGCGATGCGCGCATCACGCGCACCGGCGCGTGGCTGCGCCGCTACTCGATCGACGAGCTGCCGAACCTGATCAACGTGCTCGCGGGCGAGATGTCGCTCGTCGGGCCGCGGCCGACCGTGCAGGTCCAGGTCGACCAGTACTCCGAGCGCCAGCGCGGCCGGCTCGACGTGCGGCCCGGCATCACGGGCTGGGCGCAGGTCAACGGCCGCGCGTCGCTGCCCTGGCACGAGCGCATCGAGCTCGACCTCTGGTACATCGAGCACGCCTCATTGGCGCTCGACCTCCGGATCATGTGGATGAGCGTGCGGATGGTGCTCGGCGGCCACGGGCTCTACCGCGGCGAGACCGGCGGCTGGCGCGAGCCGCCGCGCGAGTCCTAGTAGTAGGGCCTAGGGAACCCGCTCCGGGCCCTTGTCGATGTAGCGCGCGCGGAAGGTGCGTATCGCGTCGAAGACCTTGTCGTTCATCTTCGGGCAGGTGAGCGAGTGCGTCCACGCCGTGGCGGCGACCTGCGCCGTCATGCCGGTCGCGTTCTGGAACAGCAGCATGTGGTAGCCGTTGTCGTTCTCGGCCAGCAGGGCCTCGAGCTGGGCGACGGTCGCCTTGGGCGTCCCGGGCTTGTACTGGATCTCGATGCGGCCGTGCTCGAGTGGGTGCACGGTCTTGCCGAGGTTCGGGGTGTCGCCGGGGGCGTAGATGCCGTCCTCGTACCAGTCGGGCGTGTGGTTGCCCGAGGTCGGCGGGTTGGTCTTGTAGTCGGAGGGCTTGAACGTCTTCTGCTCGTGGGTGGCGCCCTCGTAGGCCGGGTTGGCGAGCGTGCAGCCGGCCGCCTGGGCGGCCTTGTTGATGTCGGAGACCTGCTGGGCGGGCAGCTTCGCCTTCGCCGCGGTGGTGCTCGCCTGCTTCGGCTTGCCGTTGTTGCCACCACCGCCCATCCCGACGACGACCGCGACGATGATGCCCGCGATCACCGCGAGGCCGAGCACGGCGCCGAAGGCGAGCTGCAGGCGCTTGCGCCGCGCAGCAGCCCGCGCCTCCGCCTGCTCGCGCTCCAGCCGCTCCTTGCGGCGGCGCTCCTTTTCCTCCTGCCGGCTTGACACGAGCCGGAGAGGCTAGCGGACCTGCGTACCCCCGCCGGGTATCATCGAGGCACATGCAAGCCGACTCCACAGCGATCCAGAACCGCCTGCGGCGCATCGAGGGGCAGGTCCGCGGCCTCCAGCGGATGGTGGGCGAAGACGCCTACTGCGTCGACATCCTCACGCAGGTCTCCGCGGTCCAGACCGCGCTCGAGCAGGTCGCGGTGCGGGTGCTCGACGGGCACGTCCGCCACTGCGTGGCCGACGCCGTGTCGGGCGACGACCCCGCGGAGGCGGAGGCCAAGCTCGACGAGCTCATGGCCGCGGTGCAGCGCTACGCCAAGGCGCGCTAGCCCGCGCGCCGCGCGCGCGGCTTGGGCTCGGCCCGCCGCGGGCGCCAGCATTCGTCGAGGAAGTCGGCGATCTCGCCCGTCAGCCGCGCGGGCGCCAGGCGCAGCTCGACGATCGAGCTCGCCTCCAGCAGCCGGGCGTTCGGGAGCTCCTCCGCCAGCATGCCCGCGTCGGAGAGCGGGTGCAGCGGATCGCGGCGGTGGCCGATCACGAGCGTCTCGGTGCGCAGCGTGCGCCGCTCGGTGCGGTGCGGGGCGATGCGGCCGAAGAACAGGCCCTGGAGCACGGCCGCGCCCGGCGCGGGGTCCTGGCGGACGGTGTCGACGATGAAGTCGAGCACCCACGGCAGCCGCGGCACCTGCCGCGCGCCGAACTGGACGAGCCGCATCAACGGCTCCCCATAGCTGAGCGCGACCATCAGCGGCGTGAAGGCGAGCGCGCATGCCAGCAGCGCGGTGTCGAGCACCGGCATCTCGACCACCATGCCGCGCAGCCGCTCGGGGGCCAGCGCCGCCGCCTCGAGCGCCGTGTTGGCTCCGAGCGACGTGCCGAGCACGACCGCCTCGTCGATCTCGAGGTGGTCGAGCAGCGCGATCACCTGCTGGCCGAAGAAGGTCATCGAGTAGCACGCCGTCTCGACGGGGCGGTCCGAGAGCCCGTGGCCGAGCAGGTCGAGGGTGATCACGCGATTGCCACGATGTGCAAGGCTGTGGGCGAGCGGCTCGTGCATGCGCTGGCTGAGCAGCAGGCCGTGCAGCAGCACGCACACGCGCGGGCCCTCGCCGTAGTCCGTGTACGCCAGGCTCCGGCCTTCGTATGTGACTCGGCCGGTGCTCGTGGGAAGACTCATTCCGTCGCCGTCCAACCTTTCGCCATGCCCAGAGTTTCGTCCACCAGACCCCCCGCGCTCCTGACCGCGCCGGTCCGCGTCGATGATGACCTACCCATGGAGACTACGGCGGCCCCCGGGCCGATTCCTCGCCCGACGGGTGTCCCCCGCTCGGCGGCGCTGCTGCGCCTGGCCTCGGACGAACGCCTCGTCGCCCATGTCCGCGCGGGCTCCGAGGTGGCCTTCGAGGTGCTCTACGACCGCCATCACCGCGGGATCCTCGGCTTCTGCCGTCACATGCTCGGCTCCGTCGAGGAGGCGGAGGACGCGCTCCAGCACACGTTCATGGCGGCTTATCGCGACCTGGTCGGCTCCGACAAGCCGATCCAGCTGCGTGCATGGCTCTACACGATCGCTCGCAACCGCTGCTACACGACGCTGCGCGCCCGCGGCGAGCGGCCGCTGCGCGAGGCCGACGAGGTGCCGACCGAGCACCTCTCCTCCGAGGTCGAGCGCCGCCAGGACCTCCGGGACCTGCTCTCCGACGTCTCCGGCCTGCCCGACGACCAGCGCGCCGCGCTCGTGCTCGCGGAGCTCGGCGCCATCTCCCACGAGGAGATCGCGACCGTCCTCGGCGTCCCGCGGGAGAAGGTGAAGGCGCTCGTGTTCCAGGCCCGCAGCTCGCTGATCGCGAGCCGCAAGGCGCGCGAGACCCCGTGCCAGGAGATCCGCGAGCAGATCGCCAGCCTGCGCGGCGGCGCGCTGCGCCGCACGACGCTGCGCCGGCATCTGCGCGAGTGCCCGGGCTGCCGCGCGTTCCGCGACGACGTCGTGGCGCAGCGGCGGGCGCTCGCCGTGGCGCTCCCGGTGCTGCCGACGCTCGGGCTCAAGCAGACGGCGCTCGCGGCCGCCTTCGGCTCCGGATCCGCCGGTGGGGGCGCCTCGGCCGCCACGGCGGGCGGCGGCGCGCTCGTCGCCAAGGCGCTCGTCGCCGTCGCGCTCGTCGGCGGTGGGACCACCGCGGCGGTGACCACGACCCACCACTCCACCACCCGCGAGCGTCCGGCCGCGCACGCTCCGGTCGCCGCCTCGACCCGCCCCGCCGCTCCGGCCGGCGCGCCGCGAGGCGCCGTGGTGCCGGCGGCCGTCGTCGGCCGCGAGGTTGCCGCGGACCACGCTCCCGCTCGCGGGCACGCACGCCGCCTCGCCGCGAAGCGCTCGCATGAGCGCGCCGCCGCACGGCGGCCGAAGCCCGCGCACTCGCGCGGGCATGCCCCCGTGAAGGCCAAGGTCCCGGCCGCTATGAGGGATCGGGGCCGCCACCTCGGCCACGAGAAGCCCGCGCATGGCGGGCAGCGCGTGAAGCCGGTCAAGGTCGTGGTCCCCAAGCGCATCAAGGAGCCCCGCGCCACGCCTCCGAAGCTCAAGCCGGTCGCGGTCGCGCCGACCGCGACGCCGATGCCGTCAGCCGCCCCCACCGCCGAGTCCGGCAACGGCGGCAACGCGGGCGCCCGCAAGAACTCCGGCCAGGACGACTGAAGCGGCGACCGGCCGGCGGTAGCCTCGCCGCCGATGACCCCGCTGCGCCCGATGCGCGGCGACGACGCCGTCGCCGTCCACCACCTCGCCGCCCGCACGTTCGCGGATCTGGAGCAGCGCCTGCACGAGCCGCCGTCCCCGGAGCCGCCGGTCGAGACGGCACTCGTCCGCTTCCACCAGCTGCTCGAGCGCGATCCCGGCGGGGCATGGGTGGCCGAGCGCGACGGCGAGCTGGTCGGCGCGGCACTCGCGATCGATCGCGACGGGCTGTGGGGGCTCTCGCTGCTCATCGTCGACCCGTCGCACCAGTCCGGCGGCCTCGGCCGCGCGCTGCTGTCGCGCGCGCTCGAGTACGCCGTGGGCGGGCGCCGTGGGGCGGTCATCCTGGCCTCGGCCGATCCGCGTGCCCTGCGCGTCTACGCGCGCGCCGGCTTCACGCCCCATCCGTGCCTGGCCGCGCGTGGCCGCCCGAAGGCGATCGAGGCGCCGCCGGGCGTGCGCGAGGGCGGCGCGGACGACCTCGCGCTGACCGAGCGCGTCGACCTCTCTGTCCGCGGCGTCGGCCACGGCAGCGACATCGAGGCGTTCCTGCGCTCGAACTGCCGCCTGCTCGTGGCGGATCGGGGCTATGCGGTGGTCGGCCGCGGGAGCGTCCGGCTGCTGGCCGCTCTCGACGACGAGGCGGCGGCCGACCTGCTGCGCGGCGCGCTCGCGACGGTGCCCGCCGGCGAGGAGATCGCCGTCGAATGGATCACGGCACGCCAGGACTGGGCGATCGCCCCCGTGCTCGACGCCGGCCTGCCCCTTCGCAACGACGGGGCGGTGTTCGTCCGCGGCGACGTCGGGCCGTTCCGGCCCTACCTCCCGAGCGGCGCGTACCTGTAGCCGCTACGGTTTTTCCTTCTGACAGTGCGTCGTGTCCTGAGGAGGAACTCGTACACCATGGCCAAGCAGCTGCGCTCCCTCACCGGCAAGGTGGCCGTCGTCACCGGCGGTGGCCGCGGCATCGGTAAGGCGCTCTCCAGATCGCTCGCCCGCCAGGGCGTGCGGGTCGCGATCGCGGACCTCGACGGCGCCGTCGCCGAGCAGGCGGCGGCCGAGATCGGCGGCGGGGCGATCGGCCTTGCCCTCGACGTGACCGACCGGCCCGCCTTCACGGCGGCGCTCGACGACATCGAGACCCGCCTGGGCCCGATCGACGTCCTCGTCAACAACGCCGGCATCATGCCGATCGGCCCGTTCGAGGAGGAGACCGACGCGACGGCGATCCGCCAGCTCGAGCTCAACCTGCACGCCGTCCTCCACGGCTCCAAGGAGGCGATCCGACGCATGAAGCCCCGCGGCACGGGCCACATCGTCAACGTCGCCTCGATCGCGGGCAAGTTCGGCGCTCCCGGCGGCGCGACGTACTCGGCCTGCAAGCACGGCGTGGTCGGCCTCTCGGAGTCGCTGCGCGGCGAGCTCTTCGGCACCGGCGTCGAGGTCCACGTCGTGATGCCGGCCTTCGTCAACACGGAGCTCGCGGCCGGCACCAACGAGCTCAAGGGCGTCAAGCGCTCATCGCCCGAGGACGTGGGCGAGGCGGTCGTCGAGGCGCTCCAGACCGGGCGCTTCGAGGTCTTCGTGCCGAAGTCGCTGAAGGGCCTGGTGCGCTCGGCGGCCCTCACGCCGCGCGGCTTCTCGGAGTGGCTCGGCCGCAAGATGGGCGGCGCGGCGCTGCTGCAGGCCGACCGGAGCGCCCGCGCCGCCTACGAGCAGCGCGCGGCGCAGAGCGCCCCGGCGGCCGAGCCGGTGGTCGCCGAGGTCGCCGCGGACGGCGAGCCGAAGACGCCCGCCGCCGCCTAAGAACCCAGCCAGTCGGCGATCGCCTCGCCGATCAGCGGGCCCTGGTCCTCCTGCAGGAAGTGTCCCGCCTCGGCGACGGGGCGGGGCGCGGGCCGGCCGAGCGCGCCGGCGAACGCCTCGCCCATCTGCGGCGGCAGGACCGGGTCCTCGGCGCCCCACAGCATCAGCACCGGCCGCTCGTCCCCCCGCAGTGCCTCGAGCACCCGCTTGCCCGCCGCCGCGCCCGGGGCATCGGGCGTCTGCGGGATCAGCCTGGGGAAGGCGCGCGCGCCCGCCTTCGAGGCGATGCTCGGGAACGGCGCGTCGTAGGCGCCGGCGACCTCGTCGCCCGGGTCGCGGTGGCAGCCGCGGCGCACGAGCATGCCCACCGGCAGGTCCTCGGTGCGGTCGACGAAGGCGGCGAACCGGTGCCAGTCGTCGCTCATGGTCTGCTCGCCGGTGAACAGGCCGGTGTCGAGGACCACGATGCGCGCCACGCGGTCGGGGTGCTCGACCGCCAGGCGCAGCCCGATCGGCCCGCCCCAGTCGTGCACCACGAAGGTCGCGTCACGCAGGTCGAGGTCCTCCAGCAGCGTCGCGGCCATCTCGACGTGGCGGTCGTAGGAGTACCAGCCGAGCTCCATCGGCTTGTCCGAGCGCCCGAAGCCCACGAGGTCGGGCAGCACGACGCGATGGCCCGCGTCGCGGACCGGGGGCAGCACGTGGCGCCACAGGAACCCCCACGTCGGCTCGCCGTGCCACATCACCACCGGCGCGCCATCGCCCTCGTCGACATGAGCCAGGCGCAGCCCGTCGACGCTGCGGAACTGCGGCGGGTAGGGGAAGTCGGGGAGGCCTTCGAGGATCTGGTCCGGGGTGCGGATGGCGTCGGTCATCCCGGGGGTTGTACTCGCTTGAGCAACGGAAGCAGGGTCTTCCCCTCCGGCGCGGCGGTGACGTGGATCGCGCCGGGCTCACGGGCCCAGGCGATCGCGTCCAGCGTCTGCAGGCGGTCGAGGACGAACTGGAACGCCAGCGCCTGGCGCTTGGAGCGGTAGCTGCGCGCGATGTCGAACGCCCACCCGGTCGTGTGCAGCGAGTAGTTGCGGGTCGCCTCGCGGTTGCGGGCGACGAGCCGGCGCTGGTAGGCCTCGTCGCGCACGGTGGAGGTGACGGTCAGCGGCGCGTCGCCCGAGAGCGCGCGCACCTCGGCGCCGATGTAGAGCGCGGTCGCCAGCGCCTCCGGGCGCAGGCCCTGGTAGAGCGAGCGCTTGGGAGCGAGCTCGCCCATGTGGGCGTCGCGGCGGAGCCCGGTGACGCGCGGGTTGTCGGGGAAGGCCACGATGTCCTGGTTCTCCCAGGCCTTCTGCAGCTGCGGCGCCGTCGTGAAGCGCGGTGTCGAGCCGGGCGGGTGCAGCACCTCCTCGGCCGACGCCTTGGCGGTCTGCGCGGCCTCGAGGCGGGCGAGCTCGCCCGCGTCCGTGCGGTGCAGGCGCATGATCCTGCGCGCCGCGCCGAGCTTCCACAGGTAGTTGGAGGAGTCGTCGCCGAACGAGGCGAGCTTGCGCTGGGCCGCGGCGTTGCGCAGCGGCGTCGAGTCGAAGTAGACCTGGGTGTAGGAGACGCTCTTGTCGCCGGGCTGGGCCCCGTACGCGCGCAGGACGCTCTCGAGGTTGCCCATTCCCATGTGATAGGAGACGAAGGCCATGTCGTCGCGGTGGAAGCGCGCCTTGGCCAGCTTGAGATAGCGCGCGGTGGCGGCGAGCGCCTGGGCGGGATCGAAGCGCTGGTCGACGCGCCGACGGGCGGCGCGCAGGCGCTTCACCTCGAGCAGCCGGCCGCGCACCAGCGCCCGCCGGATCCGGCGCGTGTAGCGGCGGCTGCGCGGGACGTCGATGCGCATGCCCAGGAGGTTCTGGCCCGTCTCGGCGAGGATCTGCGTCAGCCCCACCGCGCCGTCCGTGTTGCCTGCCATCGCATCCTCGCGGCCCGCGCTCTCGAGGAACACGAGCGCCTCGAGCTCGTCGGGCGGCACTCCGGCCTCGCCCGCCGCGGCCTCGATCTGCGGGCGCCAGCGCGCGACCCGCTGCGCGGTCGCGCCGGCGCCGCCCGGCGAGCGCGCGTAGAGCACGTGCGCCGAGCCCGCCGCCGCGCGCTGCTCGAACTCCGCCTTGCGGTCCTTGTCGTAGGCGAACGGGTCGGGCAGCGGCGTTGCCTCACGGTCGTCGTGGACGTCCGGTGGGGTCGGGACCGGTGGCACGCTGCCGGGCAGCATCCGGTCCTCACGCGCGACGAGCACGGCGACGATCGCGAGCACGAGCACGGCAGCGAAGAGGGCGGTGCGGCGAGGGCGGCGCACCTCCTTCAGGCTAGAACGCGCGCTCCTCCACGTCCGGCGGCAGCGGCGGGAACCGCTCGCGCAGCAGCCCGACCAGCTCGCGCGGGTCGTCGACGACGAGGTCGGCGCCCAGGCTGTCCGCCTCCTGGCGGGCCGGGCCCTGCCAGAGCTGACCGCCGAGCACCACCAGCGGCCGCGGATCGAGCCCCAGCAGCGCTCCCACGGCCTCGGCTGCGCCCGGCAGCCCGGCCGGGGTCGCGGTCGAGAGGGCGACCACGTCGGGGCGCTCGGCGTCGGCCAGGCGCGCGAGGTCGAGCGCCGGCGTGGAGGCGCCGAGGTTGAGCACCTCCCAGCCGTCGCCCTCGAGGAAGTCGGCCACCATCTGGACTCCGAGCGCATGGCGCTCCTCGGGGCTGCCGGTGACCACCGCGAGCCGGCCGTCCTTCGGCGCCGTGCGCATCCGCGGGCCGAGCATGCCGAGCACCGACTGCGTGACCGCCGTCGCGCTGTGCTCGTCAGCGACGGAGAAGTCGCCGAGCGCCCACGAGCGCCCGATCTCGTACAGCGCGGGCTGCAGCACCCCGAGATAGATCTCCGCCACGTCCAACCCGGCCGCGAGCGCGGCCTCGACCGACGCGCGCGCGTCGCCCACGTCGCGCGCCAGCAGCGCCTCCAGATATGCGCGCCGGTGCTGCTCGAGGTCCACCGTCCGTGTCATCTCCCCCGGACAGTAAAGCTCGCCGCGAGCAGCTTGGCGAGCACGCGCCGGAGCTCGGCGACGTCCGCGTCGTCGAGCAGGCCGCCGAAGCGCTCCTCGAAGGCGGCGGCGAAGACCGTGCTCATGCGCGCGAACGCCGCCGCGCCCTCGCGGGTCAGCTCGGCGCGGACGACGCGCCGGTCCTGCGGTGCCACGCGGCGCGTGACCCAGCCGCGCTCCTCGAGCCGGTCGATCAGCCGCGTTGCGCCGCTGCGGCTGACGAGCAGCGCGTCGGCGAGCTGGTACATCGTCAGCCGCCGGCCCGGGGCGATCACGAGCCGGTGCACGGCCTCGTGCTCGAGCAGCGAGGTCTGCGTCAGCGTCTCGAGGCGGCGACTCAGCTCGGCGCGCAGCAGCCCGTCGGCGCGGTGCAGCTCGGACCACGCCGCCAGCCGCTCGAGGTCGCGCCGAGTCGGGAGGCCGCCTTCCATCTCCTTGATGATGAAAAGGTTGACGGCGGAAAGACGGCGCGTTCAGGGAGCCGGCGCCAGCTCGAGCTCGCGCAGGCGTTCGGCGACCTTCGATCGCCCGCGGTGCAGGCGGCTCATGATCGTGCCGGTCGGGACGCCCAGCGCGTCACCGGCCTCCGCGTAGGAGAGGCCGAGCACGTCGACGGCGATGACCGTCTCGATGTACGGGCTCGGAAGCTCATGGACGGCGTCGAGCACGGTGGCGCTGTCCATCGCCGCCTCCGGCGACGGCGTGTCGGCGGCCATGTGCTCGCCGACCTCGTCGAGCGCGGCGGGCGGCGGGCGCCGCTGGCGCGTGCGCAGCTCGTCTCGCCACCGGTTGCGCAGCGCGCGCAGCAGGTAGCCGAGCTCGTCGCTGCCGGAAAGCCAGCGAGGGCGTGAGAGGACGGCGGCGTAGGTGTCCTGGACCAGGTCCTCTGCGAGGTGGGGATCTCCGCAGAGTCCGCGAGCGGCGGCGTAGAGCCGGTCGAGGTGGCCGATCGCCTTGTCTGGGTCGAGGCGTCGTGGCATTCGTGGCGTACGGGTGGAGGGCCAGCATGCTTCCAGGCGGTCCGCAACACCTATAGGTAGGTGACAGGTCTTGCCGGGTGCGGCGCACCACCCGCGAAGGTACGGGCACCCGCACCGTCAGGCACGTCGTTATACCGCTATAACCGTTATATGCCTATCACTATTACGGAGACGCGGACTCGACCCTGGCTCGTGCTCGCGATCTGCTGCATGAGCCTGTTGATCGTGGGGATGGACGTGACGATCGTCAACGTCGCGCTGCCGTCCATCCAGGGCGACCTCGATACGTCGGTTTCGTCGCTGCAGTGGACGACCGCCGCCTACACCGTGGTGCTCGCGAGTCTGCTCATGCTCGGCGGATCGACGGCGGATCGCCTGGGTCGCGCCCGGGTGTTCAAGTTCGGACTCGCACTGTTCACCGCCGCGTCCCTGGCCTGCAGCCTCGCGCCGGGGATCGGCTGGCTGGTCGCCTTCCGCGTGGTTCAGGGCGTCGCCGGCGCGATGCTCAACCCGGTGGCGATGTCGATCATCCGCAACACGTTCGAGGATCCGCGCGAGCGCGCCCAGGCGATCGGCGTGTGGGGCGCGATGGTCGGCGTCAGCCTGGCCCTCGGCCCGGTGCTGGGCGGCGCGCTCGTCGACTCGGTCGGCTGGCGCTGGATCTTCCTGGTCAACATCCCGATCGGCTTGGCGGCGATCGCGCTCACGGCGCGCTTCGTGCCGGAGTCCCGCGCGCCTCGGCCGCGGCGTCTCGATCCGGTCGGCCAAGGGCTGGTCATCCTCATGCTGGCCAGCTTGACGTCGGCGATCATCGAGGGCCCCAGCCTGGGGTGGGGCTCGCCGTGGATCGTCGCCCTCGCGATCACGGCCGGCGTCTCGCTCGCGACATTCCTGCGCTACGAGCTGTGCAGGGTCGACCCACTCATCGAGCTGCGCTTCTTCGCCAGCCGGCCGTTCGCCGCGGCGACCGCCATCGCGGTCGCGGCGTTCACGGCCTTCGGCGGGTTCCTGTTTCTCAACACCCTCTACCTGCAGGACGTGCGCGGCCTCTCGCCCGCGAGCGCCGGCCTGTGCACGTTGCCGATGGCGGCCATGACCGTGTTGTGCAGCCCCATTGCCGGCCGCATCGTCGGGGCGCGCGGGGTGCGCGGCCCCCTGGTCGTCGGCGGCCTCGGGCTGGGCGCGGGCAGCCTGATGCTCGTGTCGCTGAGCGCCGACACCTCGCTCGCGTGGGTGCTGGCTGCGTACTTCGTCTTCGGGCTAGGGTTCGGCGCCGTGAATCCGCCGATCACGAACGCCGCCGTGTCGGCCATGCCGCCGAGCCAGGCCGGCGTGGCCGCGGCCGTGGCGACGACGAGCCGCCAGGTCGGCCTGACGCTCGGCGTCGCAGTGGTGGGCGCGTTGGCCACCGCGAGGGTGGACGGCCCGCTCCACGACCATCTCGCGACGGCCAGTCATCCCGCGTGGTGGCTGATCGCCGCGATCGGGGCCGGGATCGTGGTCCTGGGTCTGGCCGCGAGCACCGCGGCGGCTCAGGTCAGCGCCGAGCGGACCGCGGCGCGGCTGTACGAGGCGCCGCTGGCGGCGTGATGGGCGGCGCGGACGCGGACCTCGCGGGTCGTGCCTGGCGGGCGATGTCGGACCTCGTGCACGACCACGACCGCAAGGTTGCGGTGTCGGAGGCGCTCGGCCTGAGCTTCGCGCGCGTACGCGCTCTGCGACTGCTGGCCACGCAACCGCACACGCTGCGCGCGCTCGCCGAACGGCTGCTGGCCGACCCGCCGTACGTCACGCTGATGGTCGACGACCTCGAGGAGCGCGGGCTGGTGCAGCGGATGCCTCATCCCGACGACCGGCGGGCGAAGCTCGTCGCGCTGACCGCGGCCGGCCGCGACGCCGCCGCACGCGCCGACGCGATCCTGGATGAGCCGCCGGCCGCGCTGCGCGACGTACCCGCGGAGGACCTCGCGGCCCTGCTGCGCGTGCTCGAGGGCCTGGTCCGCTAAGCGCCGAGCTCGGCCAGCCACCGCTCGAGCATCGCCCGCCCGGCGGCGATCTGCGCCGTGTCCCACAGCGAGCGGTCCTGGTCGGCGAGCAGGACGAGGTCGCCGTCGCGGAAGCGCGCCGCGCGGCGCGCCTCGAGCAGCAGCATCATCGCGAGCAGGCCGTGGACCTCGGGTTCGTCGGGCATCAGCTCGGCGAGCGCCCGCCCGAGCCGCAGCGCCTCGGCCGCCAGGTCCCCGCGGCCGCCATAGCCCGCGTTGAAGATCAGGTAGACGACCGCGAGCACGGCGGCGAGCCGGTCAGGCAGCAGGTGGGCGGGCGGCACCCGGAACGGGATCCCGGCGGCCTTGATCTTGCGCTTCGCCCGCACCAGCCGCTGGGCCATCGTCGGCTCGCCGGTGAGGAAGGCGGCGGCGATCTCCGCGGTCGTCAGGCCGCCCAGCGTCCGCAGGGTCAGCGCCACCTGCGCGTCGGTGGCGAGCGCGGGGTGACAGCAGGTGAAGACGAGCTCGAGCCGCTCGTCGGGAAAGGTCGTCTCGTCCATGGTGTCCTCCACTGCCTCGGGCACCTCGAGCAGCCGGGTCTTGGCGGCCAGCGTGCGATCGCGGCGGATGCGGTCGATGGCCCGGTTGCGCACCGTCGCCACCAGCCAGGCGCCCGGGTTGGCCGGCACGCCGTCGCGCGGCCAGCTCGATCGCCGCGTCGAGGTCGTCCGCCTCGAAGGTCAGGTAGCCGCCGATCGCCTCCTTGATCTCGACGAACGGCCCGTCGGTGGTCAGCGTCTTGCCGTCCTGCACCCGCACCGTGGTCGCCGTCTCGGGGGGCTGCAGGCCGACGCCGGGGCTGACGCCGGGCGTCTCGTTGACGCCCTTGTAGGCGGTGAAGACCGCGCCCTTCTTCTCCTCGGAGAGGCGATTCCACTCGTCGGAGCCCGGCAGCGGGGTGGAGCCTTGGTGGATCAGGAGCATGTACTTCATCGCTTCCTCCTTCTTGGGGATGGTCGCCCATGAGACGAACGGGGAGCGAGGAAATCGACAGGTCCCGCCGAGAAAGCAGGATGCAGCGGCCGCTCAACCGAAAGAACCCCTGCAGCTGCAGGGGTTCTCCGGCGATGGAGCTAGGGGGACTCGAACCCCCGACCTCCTGGGTGCGATGCAGCACGGCCACCACATCGAATCATCCCGATATGCAGGGGTAACGCTCCCTGATCGCTATGGCAGCGCCGCGGCGATCTACAAGCGTTTCCAGCGCATTTCGGTGGATTTGGACCACCAGAGAGCACCTCTGGCCCAAATTCGCGAGCGGACACAGATCCGCCTCGTGAACCACGGCCAGGGGGTGCTCGCGATGGCCTAGCTCCCCCGAAGGGGCTTTGGAATGCGAAAGACCGGGTGCCTGCCCGGTCTTTCACCAACGCCCGTCTAACCAGCTGCCGCTCCATGCGGGGCGGCTCCATATGCAATGTCCGCCAACTGTAGCCGTGCGCCGGACGGATCGCCAACCCCGTTTTAAGGGGTGGCGTCGTCGTGTGCCTGCTGACGCGCGCGCGCGGCTGCTGGGGGCTGCTCCAGCTGCTCCGCGAGCGTCTGCTCGTGAGCGCTGCGTTCTCCGCACGCCCGGTGTCTTCGGGCGTTGGCGGTGCCGCTGGAACGCGCATCGCTACACCGCCACGGGGCGCCTGGTCGTCGTTGGTACCGGCCGGCACGCACGCCGTTGCCGCCCGAGCCGGGCCGGCTGGTGGTGTGCGTGTTGCTGGGCCGCGCTCGTCGCGCGCGGGGTTGTGTCACGCCGGGTGACGATCGGATCGAGACGCGGGTGTATGCGGTCAAGCGCTACCTGTTCCGCCTCGGTCACGTGGCTCGCTCGGGGCGGTTCGCGACGTCGGTGGAGCAGCTGGTGGTTGGATTGGCGCCGGTGATGGGCTGGGGTCGGGTCCCACGGGATCGCGGACAGCGGGCGCGGTTCGTGCGCACGCATCGCAAGAGCGTGCAGCGCTGGCTCGATGACCTGCAGGCCGCGGGCATCGTCGCTCACATGCCCGAGCGCGACGGGCGCGGGCAGTGGTGGCGCACCCAGATCGTTCTGCTCATCGCGGGCGATCCGACGGCGCAGGAGCTGCGCTTTGCACGAGCTCGTGCTCGGGGTTGGCGGCGTCGCGAGCGTGCCCGCCGCCGCGCTCGGCGGGTCGCGCCGAGCCTCGCGGCGATCCGTTGTCACAGCGGCGTGCCGGGCCGGGCGTCGCGTGCTCGAGTCGCGCGCGCTCGGACTCGTGTTGCCCACGAGGTGCGCCGTCGGGCGGCCGTAGATGCGCAAATCGCGCGCGCCGGCGAGCTCCGCGGGGGCTGTGGACTTCTGACGCATCCCTTCGGGGCGCCTCCTGCGTCGGCGGAGACGTCTGGGTCCCCGAGGCCGTCACGGAGCTCAGCAACGCCGGAGGGTGCAGCGCCGCTCGCCTGGTGCTCAGCGCAAGCGTTGATGGAGAACGGAGCGTTGGTCGAAGGGACGGGCGCGCACGCGGATGCGGCTGGCGCGCGGGCGGTGGACGTGGCGCGACCGGCTTCGAGAGAGTGCAGTGAGGAGATCGGGCGCCTCTCGCCCGGCGACTTTGACGCCCTGGTGGTCGAGCGAGTCGCTGCGCGTGAGCGTCAGGCGGCGTGGCGGGCGTCCGTGATCCGGGTGCAAGCCTCACAGCGCGCGGCTGACGTCAGGGCCTGGCCCGCAGGTCGAGCGTGCCCGCTCAATCGGTTGCGCGAGGCGTGGGTCGTGCACCGCTACGGGCTGGCCAGGGTCGCGGAGTCCGGCGCCGCGGCGGCCGGGCCCAAACGCCCCGCGCTCGACCGCCTGATCCGCCGCGCGATCGCGCTGTATGAGGCACACGCCGACCATCGCCCCCCTGGCTGGCCGACCAGCGGCGCGGGCGCGTTGTGCGCACTCGCCGCGCAGGGCCGCGCGGATTGGCTCGCCGGCGACGTCGCTCGGCTGCTGATCCTGGCCCGCGCGGTGCGAGCGGCCGCGCTCGAGCACGACGCCGACCGGCTCGCCCGGACGCGCACGCGAGCGATGAGGCGCGCGGCACCGCGGGAAGGCCGGATCGCGTTCCGGACCCTGCGGCCGCGGGTTGAGACCGCCGGGCAACGCCGACACCGGGTGCGCGACGCGGTCCTGCTCACCGGCGGGAACCCGGCCGCATGGCCGAACGCCGAGCTCGCGCTGGACCACATCCCAGCGCTTCGCGCCGCCCGCGTCAGCGAGCCGCAGCTCGTCGACGGCGACTGCTACGCGGAGCTCGACGGCGTCGGCGCCCGCGGGGCGCGCTACCGCGCCGAGCTCACCCGCGGGCACTGGCAACTCCCGCCCCACTGGACCACGACGCCCGACCCACCCCCCGGCCCGAAGGAGGCCTGCACCACATGACCCATTGCATGACCACAATCCCGCCCGGCGGGCGGCTCCCGAGCCTGACCTCCGCCGGTATGCGCCCGGCGGCGCGGCGACGCGCGACCGCGCAGTCGCGCTGCGGTGCAGCGCGCCTACCGCTCGCTGCTCGTCCGAGTGCACCTGCGCGCCGGATCAGCTGCGCATCTGCGCGCGTCACCAGCTGCACTGGTGCGCCTCTGCCCACCTGCGCATGTGCGTCTCGGCGCCGCTGCCTGTCCGCTCGGATGCGCATCGAGTCATCTGAGTGTCTGCGCAGATGCGCAGATGCGCATCTCGTCTCGAACGGGGGTTGGCAGTGAGCGCGGTCGTGGTCGCGGTGCTCAACCGCAAGGGCGGCGCAGGCAAGACGTCGCTCACCAAGGATCTCGGGTTCGCGCTCTCAGAGCTCGGCGTCCGCGTCCTGCAGGTCGGCCTCGATCCGCAGTCCTCGCTCGAGGTGCTCGCCGGCCTGGGCTCAGACACCCCGCCCGAGCGCACCGTCAGCCGGCTGCTGATGCCCGAGGAGTTCCGCGACGCCGGCGCGCCTGAGGACGTCGTTCACCAGAGCCCGTGGGGGACGGAGCTGGTGCCGGCCAGCAAAGCGCTCGCGAGCGCCGAGCGCGCACTCGGTGACCCCGGCCGCGGCGGCGCCAACCAGCGCCTCAAGCGCGGCCTCGAACGCCTGGACATGGACGGCCGGTGCGAGCTGGTACTGATCGACTGCCCACCGGGGATGACGCCGCTGACGATGAACGCGCTCGTCGCTGCTGACGCCGTCCTGGTCCCGACGCAGCTCGACTATCTCTCCGTCGCGGGCCTGGCGCTGTTGATGGAGACCGTCGAGGAGGTCCGCGACTACGACAACCCCCGACTGCGCTACCTGGGGATCGTTGGCACCCAGGCCGACGAACGCACCCGTCACGCCCGCGACGTCGGAGCCCAGCTCGAGCAACTCTTCGGCCCGAATGCTGGCGGCGCGCTGTGCCGGACCGTGATCCGCCACAGCACGCGGGTGCGTGACGCGCACGCCGCGCACCTGGCCGTTGGGCAGTTCGACCCCGCGCATCCCGTCAGCCGGGACTACCGCGAGCTCGCGCACGAGATCGCCGTCCGCGCCCGACTCGCCAGCCCGACTGGAGCGGTCGCATGAGCGTCAAGCGCGCTGACACGAGCGCCGCGGTCGCCGGCCTCTTTGACCGATCGTCAGCTACCGGAGGCCTCGCCGGCCCCGACACGTCAGCTACAGCTGCAGCTGACGTTCCCCGAGATGCCAGGCTGGAGCCGAGCGTTCCAGCCGGCGCGCGCGGAGGGGTGGTTGCCACGGCGGATGCCGCGCGGGTTCGGCTCGGTGTTGAGCTGTCTGAGGAGCAGCTTGCGTATCTGCGCGGGCTCTCGCGGCCAGCGCGCACCGGCGGGCCGCGCACGCTGGGTAGCAAGTTCATCGCGATGGGCGTGCTGGCCGCCGCGATCGAGCTGCTCCAGGCCACACACGTCGACATGCATGGGGTCGCGGCCGGCGACGTCGCAGAGATGACTGCGCGCGCCCGCGCCGCGCTCATCCGAGTCGCGACCTCGACCCCGAAGGAGCCTGCATGACCCACCGCCACAGATCACGAATCCGGACTGGCGCCAGCCGCGCTGCACGCAACAGCAGCACGCCGTGCGCGGGTCGGGGCTGCGGTGGGCGCTACAGAATTCGCTACAGAACTGCGTTCTGTAGCGGCTGCCTGGGCTGCCCGCTCCCTGCCGTGGTTTTGGCCAGTCTCGCGGAGCTGACTTCACGCCCCCCACATAGAACAACAGGGGGTGGGGTCGTGAAGTCAGCTCCGGTTCCTGGAAACCAAGTGAGGGAGCGGGCAGCCCAGGCAGCAACGGCAAAAAGTGAGAAGCAGAACAACCCCAATTTCAGGGACAAGACAACAACAACAGCAACCCCAACAACAGCTCATGCGACGGGCGGGTGGCGGCAGGGCGGGGTGCGGATGTCGCGGTCGCGGCGGTCGTGGTGTACGGGACGTCGAACGACGACATGGTCAACTGCGGTCGAGGCGACGGTCGGGTGGCACACGGGTTGGGCGTGGTCGTCGTGCTCGAGGGCTGTGCGGTGACCGCGCTGGTTCGTCGGCCGCGGCGTCCGGGCGCGGGGAGCTGGCGCGTGCTGGGGTGGGTCGCGCGGCTTGGGATCGCTGGGGTCGAGCCGGCGCGGCGGGCGCTGGGCTTGAGTCAGGCGGTCGTCTATTCGCATCTCGGCCGACTCGCCGAGGACGGCATCGTCACGCGCCT
>JBBQLH010000044.1:0-34108 GCA_038327685.1 Solirubrobacterales bacterium | reverse complement strand
AATCTCAACCCCATCGGGCGCCAACTGGCGGCCCAGCCGGCCTGACCCGCCCGCCGGCCCGGCCTCTAAACCACCCCGCGCTCGACGCCCGGCGCCCTCAACGGCCGGCGCGCCGACCCGACTTCTTCAGCGGTCTTCTAGTCGACGAGCGCCTGGTGGACCATCTGGTGCAGCTGGGAGCGAAGCGGATACGTGCTCGACGGCAGCAGCTGGGTGAAGAACAGGACCACCAAGCGCTCGGCCGGGTCGACCCAGAACGCGGTGCTGGCCGCGCCGCCCCAGGCGAACTCGCCGCGTGAGCTCGGGTAGCGCCCGGCCACCGGGTCCTCGACGACCGAGAAGCCGAGCCCGAAGCCGACGCCGTCGAACGTCGTCTCCGCGAACAGCGGGCGGCCGAACGCCTCGAGGTCGGCGTGACCGGGGAGGTGGTTGCTGGCCATCATCCGCAGCGTGCGCGGGCTGAGGAGGCGGACGCCGTCGAGCTCGCCGCCGCCGAGCAGCATGCGCGTGAAGCGCAGGTAGTCCGCCGCGCTCGACACGAGCCCGCCGCCGCCCGAGAGGAACTCGGGCGGCCGCTTCGCGGCGTCCGACGCCGGGCTGCGGGTGGCGCGGCCCGTCTCCGGGTCGGGTGTGTAAAGCGCGGCGAGCCGGTCGTGCTCCGGCTCCTGGGTGGAGAACCACGTCTCGACCATGCCGAGCGGACCGAGCACGCGCGCCGCGAAGAACTCGTCGAGCGGCTGGCCCGAGATGACCTCGACGACGCGGCCGAGGACGTCGGTGGACACGCCGTAGTTCCACTCGCTGCCGGGCTGGAACAACAGCGGCAGCTCGGCCCACGCCTCGCAGCAGCCCTCGAGGTCCATGCCCGGCGGCGAGGCCCACTCGAAGCCGGCCGCGCGGTAGAGGGCGTCGACCGGGTTGGCGTGGTGGAAGCCGTACGTCAGCCCGGAGGTGTGGGTGAGCAGGTGCCACATCGCGATCGGCTCGACCGCCGGCTCGGTGACGACCTTCGCCATCGCGCCGCCGCGGAACACGCGCATGTCGGCGAACTCGGGGAGCCAGTGCGACACCGGGTCCTTGAGCTCGAAGCGGCCCTCCTCCCACAGCATCATCGCCGCGACCGAGGTGATCGGCTTCGTCATCGAGTAGATGCGCCAGAGCGTGTCCTCCTCGACCGGCAGGTCGGCGTCGATGTCGCGCCGGCCGGAGCACTCGATGTGCGTCTCACCGTCGCGGTGCACGACGACGAGCCAGCCGGGGAGGCGGCCGTCCTCGACGTAGCGGTCGAAGTGCGGGCGGAACCGCCCGAGCCTGGCGGGGTCCACGCCGCTCATGTGGCCATCTGCTCCAGCAGCCAGCGGGCGAAGCCGACGATGCGGTCGACGGGGTAGCCCTCGGGGTCGGTCAGCAGCAGCCGCGCGCCCTCGTCGGAGACGGCCGACAGCATGCGCGCGAACAGCTCGGGGTCGGGCGACTCGCGCCCCGGGCCGAGGCCGGGCCCGACCGCGCCGGCGAGGTGCTCGACGACCGCGGCGCGACCGCGTGCGATGTGCTCGTGCAGGACTGCGGGCGCGCCCTCGGGCGGGATCAGCACGAGCTGCCAGGTGCCGGGGTCGGAACGCACGGCCTCGAGGTACCCGCGCAGCGCGGTCAGCAGCGTCTCGCGGGCGTCGCCGTGGCCGAGGTCTTCGGGCAGCACGGTGGCGAGCTGGCCGAGCGCGCGCGCCGCCTCGCGGTCGACGAGCGACTCGAGCAGCCCGGGGAGGTCGTTGAAGTGGCCGTAGACGATCGGGCGTGTGATGCCGGCCTCGCGCGCGACCGCCTCGATCGACACGGCGTGGAAGCCGCGCTGCGCGACGATCGCCTTGGTGGCGTCGAGCAGCTGCTCGCGACGTTCCCCGGCCTGCATGCGCATCGCCGTCATGTTACACCTCTGTAGGTTACGGGTATGTAACTCACATGGACACCTTCGACGTCGACATTGCGATCATCGGCAGCGGCTTCTCGGGCCTCGGGATGGCGATCCGCCTCAAGCAGGAGGGGATCGGGGACTTCACCGTGCTCGAGCGTGCGGACGATGTGGGCGGCACCTGGCACTTCAACACGTACCCGGGTTGTGCCTGCGACGTGCCCTCGCACCTCTACTCGTTCTCCTTCGCCCCCAATCCCGGCTGGAGCGAAACCTACTCGGCCCAGCCCGAGATCCGCGACTATCTGCGGCGCGTCGCCGACGAGCACGGCGTGCGCCCGCACGTGCGCCTCAACTGCACCGTGACCGGCGTCGAGTGGGACGAGGACACCGGCGGCTGGACCGTCGAGACCTCCGATGGGCCGCTCCGCGCGCGCGTCGTGGTGGCCGGCATGGGACCGCTGGCGGAGCCCAAGACGCCGCCGCTCGACGGCCTCGACTCCTTCCAGGGCGAGACCTTCCACTCCGCGCGCTGGAACCACGCCTACGACCTCGAGGGCAAGCGCGTCGCCGCCGTGGGAACCGGCGCGTCGGCGATCCAGTTCGTGCCCGAGATCCAGAAGGACGTCGAGCAGCTGCACGTCATCCAGCGCACGCCGCCGTGGATCATGCCGCACCCGAACCGGCCGATCCGCGCCTGGGAGGCGCGGCTCTACAAGCGCTTCCCGCCGCTGCAGAAGCTCGTGCGCGGGACCGCCTACAGCCTGCGCGAGCTGCTGGTGCTCGGCTTCGTCAAGAACCCGAAGCTGATGAAGGTCCCCGAGCGGATCGCCCGCAAGCACATGCGCAGCCAGATCTCCGACGCGGCGCTGCTCGAGAAGGTCTCACCCGGCTACACGATCGGGTGCAAGCGGATCCTGCCCTCGAACAAGTGGTACCGCGCGCTCTCCAAGCCCAACGTCGAGCTGCTCACGGGCGGGGTCGCGGAGGTCAGGGCGAACTCGATCGTGACCGGCGACGGCGAGGAGCGCGAGGTCGACGCGATCATCTTCGGCACCGGCTTTCAGGTCACCGACATGCCGGTCGGCCGGATGGTGCGCGGGCCGGGCGGCAGGACGCTCGACGACGTCTGGCAGGGCAGCCCCAGGGCCCACCTCGGGACGGCGATGCCCGGCTTCCCGAACCTGTTCGTGCTGTGCGGGCCCAACACGGGCCTGGGGCACTCCTCGATGGTCTACATGATCGAGTCGCAGGTCGCCTACGTGATGGACGCGCTGCGCCACATGGATCGCCACGGCGCCGACGCGGTGCAGGTGCGCGCGGACGCGGCCGAGCGCTTCAACGCCGACCTCGACGAGCGCATGCAGGGGACCGTGTGGAACACCGGCTGCGCGAGCTGGTACCTCGACGAGACCGGCCGCAACGCGACCCTGTGGCCGGACTGGACGTGGCGCTTCCGGCAGCGCACGGCGAGCTTCGACCCGGGCGACTCCGAGCTCACCCAGCGCACGCGGGGCAAGAGTGAACCGGTGACGGCATGACGAGGGTGCTGATCACCGGCGCGTCGGGCGGCATCGGCTCCGCCGCGGTGCGCGAGCTGCGCGCCCGCGGGGCGGAGGTCGTCGGGCTCGACCTCGAGGCCGACGACGCGGCGGGCGTGATCGCGTGCGACGTGCGCGACGAGGCGTCCGTCGAGCGCGCGGTGGCCGAGGCGATCGAGCGCCTCGGCGGCCTCGACGTGCTGATCAACAACGCCGGCATCGGCATCCCGCAGTCCGCCGGCCGGGCGCCCGACGCAGCCGCCATCGCCGTGCTCGAGGTCAACCTGATCGGGCCCTGGCGCGTCACCGGCGCCGCGCTCCCGGCGCTGCGCCACTCGCGCGGGCGCGTCGTCAACGTCGCCTCGGGCCTCGCCCACCTCGCGGTCCCGTTCGCGACCGCGTACTGCATGAGCAAGCGCGGGCTCGTCGCCTACTCGGACGCACTGCGGCTCGAGTTCGGGGACGAGATCGGCGTCACCACCGTCTACCCGGGCTACATCCGGACGGGCATCCACGACGCCGCGAAGGACAGTGGCGTCGGCCTCGAGGGTGCGGTGCCGGCCGAGCGGGTCGAGGACGCCGCGCGGGCTCTCACCCGCGCGGCGCTCGGGCGCCCGGTGCGCGACCTTGCGACGACGCGCTCGGGCACGATCCAGTACTTCCTCGCCCGCCGCTCACCGCGGCGGCTGCTCGACCGCATCACGACGACGCGGATGCGCCGGCTCGTCCGGGGCGGCCACTTCCCGGAGACCGGCCTGGCGGGCGAGCTCGCGGCCCGGCTGTCCGCGCGCTAGCCGCGCGGGAAGACGCGCGTCTCCGGCAGGGTCCGCGGCCAGCGCCGCTGGATCGTGCGCACGGCGGCGAGGTCGGCGGGCGGCCGGGGCGCAGCGGGCTTCGGGGGCTCGGAGTCGCGGGCGAAGCGAGCCTGTGGGGGCGGGGCGATCGTGGTCTTTTCCATTGGGACCATCCAAGCGGCGCCGGCGGGCGGAGGCATCGGCCGCAGGGCCGAAGATCGCGGGCTCTTGCCCGCCCGCTGGTCCAGTCCGCGGCTCAGCCGGCCGCGCAGGCGCGCTCGAAGTGCGGCACCAACCCGCCCCACCCGCGCTGATTGCGCTCGCGCAGTCCCTCGGCCCGCGCGCCGAGGCGCTCCCAGCCCGAGTGGACGATCGTGACGGCGGTCCCGTCGTCTGCCGGCGCGAACGAGACCTCCACGCGCGTGGCGTCGGCGCGGTCCTGGCGCAGGTGCCAGAGGTAGGCGAGTCGGCGCGGGGGCTCCCACTCGACGACCTCGCCCCAGTCGTGCTCGTCGCCGGCAGGGGTGCGCTCGTAGATCCGCCCGCCCGGGCGCGGCTCGAACGTCACGGTCAGCTCCGGGTCGGCCGACACCGAGTGCCCCTTCGGCCACCACAGCGAGGTTCGCTGCGCCCACACCGCGAACGCGTGCTCGGGCGGGCAGCCGACGGTGAACGCGAGCTGGAGCGGCTCCATCAGCGCTCGTGCGTGTTCTCGGCGGCGAGCCGGAAGCGGGCGGCCGCGTCTCCCCAGACCTGCTCGAGGTACTCGCGCACCGCCTCGATCCCGGCGTCGTGCAGCCGGTAGAGGCGCCGCGTGCCCTCGGCGCGGTCGGTGACGAGGCCCGCCTCCTTGAGCAGGCGCAGGTGGCGCGAGACCGCGGGCCGGCTGATCGGCAGGGCGGCGGCCAGCTCGCCCACCGAGCGGTCGCCGGCGCGCAGCTGCTCGACGATCGCGCGGCGATTCGGGTCGCCGAGCGCGTCGAACGGATCGCCTTCGGTCGGTAACATTTTTGCTACGGTAGCGCAATGAAGTCCTATGACGCAGCCGCCACGATCGAGGCGCCGCCCGAGACGATCTGGGCCATCCTCACCGACGCGCCCGCCTACGCCGAGTGGGACTCCGGCGTCGAGCGCGTGGAGGGCCGGATCGCGCCGGGCGAGAAGATCAAGGTCGTCTCGGAGGCCAACCCGGGGCGTGCCTTCCCCGTCAAGGTCAGCGCGTTCGAGCCGGCACGCGCGATGACCTGGTCGGGCGGGATGCCGCTCGGACTGTTCAAGGGCGTGCGGACGTTCTCGCTGACCCCCGACGGCACGACCACCCGCTTCACCGTGCGCGAGGAGTACAGCGGCCCGATGCTGGGGCTGATCTGGCGGTCGATGCCCGACCTCGGGCCCTCCTTCGAGCAGTTCGCGCGCGGGCTCAAGCAGCGCGCCGAGCAGAGCTGACGTCGAGCTCCGGCGGGCCCGCGTCGTCCGCCAGCGCGGCGGCGGCCTCGTCCATCCGCAGACAGCGCATGTCGCCGGCGCGCGCGAGCTCGCCGACGCGCCCGACGATCTCCGCGAGGGCGGAGACCGCGTCGGGGCCGGCCGACAGCAGGAACGGGTGGAACAGCAGCACGAGGTGGCCGCCCCCGCCGAGGTGCTCGTCGAGCGCGCCCAGCAGCGCGTCGCGCAGCGCCGCCGGCGCCATCGGCTCCTCGGGATCGCCGTGGCGGGCGCGCAGCTCGCCGAAGTGCGGCAGGTAGTGGTAGGCGTCGATCAGCCGCCAGCGGAACGGGAGCACGGCGACGCCTTCGAGCCGGCCCGCCCGCTCGCCTGCGGGGGAGCAGTAGCCGAAGCCGAGCTCGGAGAGCAGCTGCGGGCTGCGCGCGGTCAGTGTGCCGCCGGGCGGGCGGAAGCCGACGGGCCCGCCGAGCGCCGTGCGGGCCCGCTCGAGCAGCTCGTGCTCGCGGTCGGGCTCGAGCTCGCTCCAGTGCTCGTGGCGCCAGCCGTGGCACGCCACCTCGTGGCCGGCGGCGCCAAGCCCGGAGAGGGCGCCGGGGTAGAGCTCGCCGCTGAGCCCTTCGACGAAGAAGGTCGCGCGCAGGTCCTCCGCCGCCAGCATGCTGAGCAGCTGGGGGAGCGACTCGCGGACGCTGAAGTGCTCGCCGAGCGGCCGGCCCTCGGGCCACGTCCCGCGCTCGAGCTCCGCCGCCTCGCCGAGGTTGTCGAACGTCATGGAGACCGTGGGCGGCACGGCCGTAGTGTCGCGCAGCACGCCGGCGTCAGGCGCGGGCGGCCGCCGCGAGCGGGGCGACCGCGTCCGGCGGCGGCGCATCCGCGCGCACCACGCGATCGCGGCCGGCGTGCTTGGCGGCATACAGCGCGAGGTCGGCGCTGTGGAGCAGCACGGAGCGGTCGGCTGTCACGGCGTCGGTGACGCCCAGGCTGACGGTCAGCGACACGCCGCCCACCGCCGGGCGCAGCGACTCGCGCAGCCCCTCCGCGAATGCCTCGGCGCCCGCGATGCCGGTGAGGGGGTCGGAGATGGGGCTCCGCACCCGAGCTGCATCGGCCCTGCGGCTCGTCGCTGTAGCGTGATGGGGATGCTGAAGGTGAGCGTGATCGTGCCCGTCTACAACCCGGGCGCCAACATCGACGAGTGCATCGACTCGCTGCTCGGCCAGTCGCTGCCGGCGGATGAGTACGAGCTGATCTTCGTCGACGACGGCTCGACCGACGAGACACCCGCCCGCCTCGACGCCCTGGCGGCGGTGCATCCGCACGTGCACGTCAAGCACATTCCCAACTCGGGCTGGCCCGGGAGGCCGCGCAATCTCGGCATCGAGATGGCCCGCGGCGAGTACGTCTACTTCGTCGACAACGACGACTGGCTGGGCAAGGACGCGCTGCGGCGGCTCTACGACCGCGCCGAGCGCGACGAGGCCGACATCGTCATCGGCAAGGTCGTCGGAGAGGGCAAGTTCGTCGCTCGCTCGATGTTCAAGCGCGACCGCCGCGACGTGACGCTGGAGTGGGCGCCGCTGGTGCGGCTGCTGACGCCGCACAAGCTGTTCCGCAAGTCGCTGCTCGACGAGCACGGGATTCGCTTCCCAGAGGGCCGCCGGCGGCTCGAGGACCACGTGTTCACGATGCACGCGTACTTTCACGCGCGTGGGATCTCGGTGCTGGCCGGCTACCCGTGTTACCACTGGGTGCTGCGCGAGGAGGACACGAACGCCTCCTCCGCCGAGCTCGAGCCCGCCGGCTACTACGGCAACGTGCGCGAGGTGCTCGACCTGATCGACCAGCACATGGAGCCCGGCCCGCTGCGCGACCGCGTGCGCGCGCACTGGTACCGCGGCAAGATGCTCGGCCGCGTCGGCGGCCGCAACTTCACGGAGCGCGACCCCGCCCTCCGGCGCCCGCTGTACGAGGAGATCCGCCGGCTCGCGCTCGAGCGCTTCGGCGACGAGGTCGACACCTACATCGCGTTCAATGCGCGCGTGCGCTCGCGGCTGCTGCGCGACGGCCAATACGAGGCGCTCGTGGCGCTCGCCGAGTTCGAGGCGGGCCTGCGCACCGAGGCCACGGTGGTCGAGCTCGCCCCCGACGACGAGGGCGTGGCGATGGCGATCGAGGCGCGGATCGCGGGCGACGACGGCCCGCTGGCGTTCGTGCGCGAGGGAGAGCTGCTGCGCTGGGCGCCGCCCGCCGCGCTCGCCGAGGCGCTGCCGCCCGAGGCGCTCGTCGTCGGGGACGACCTCGAAGCCAGCTACGCGGACGTACTCGTGTGGTCGATTCGCGACGGCACGGAGTTCCTCCTGCGGACCGAGACGGACACGCGCCTCGAGCCGGTGGCGGGCGCCGAGGGGCAGATCACGCCTGTGCTGACGGCGCGTGCGCGCCTCGAGCCCCGCGTGGCGGTCGCCAAGGCGAAGCTGCGCGCCGGCGAGTGGACCGTCGGCGTGACGGCCTCGGCCGCGGGGTTCCTGCCGCCGGGAGTGCCCGCGCAGAACGGCCGCCGGCCGCTGCGCGCGCCGCTCGCCCTGACGGTGACGGGCGACGGGCGGGTCGTGCCGCCGCGCCTGCGCCGCGAGGTCGCTCGCAGGTTCCCCGCGGTGGCGCGCGTGTTCAAGCGCCCGCGCGCCGCGAGCCCCGGCTAGCGAGCTCGCCCAGCAGCGCCTCCCACTGCGGGCCGATCGCCTCGATCGTGTACTGCTGCGCGGTCTCGATCGCGGCGGCGGCGGTGCGGCGACGCAGCTCCTCGTCCTCGACGAGCTCGCGGATCGCAGCCGAGAGCGCAGCGACGTCCTCGGGCGGCACGAGGATCCCGTTGCGGTGGTCGTCGACGATGTCGGCCGGGCCGGTGGGGCAGTCGAACGAGACGATGCCCATGCCCTTGCTCATCGCCTCGAGCAGGATCAGCGGGAAGCCCTCGAAGCGCGAGGAGAGCACGAACACCGAGGCCTCCGCCATGTCGGAGCCGATGTCATCCGCGGGCCCCTCGAGCGTCACGGAGTCCTCGATCCCGTGCTCGGCGATCAGCCCCTCGAGGCGCGGGCGCAGGTGGCCCGCGCCGCGCAGCCGCAGCCGCCAGTCGGGGTGGGCGCGCGCGGTCTCCGCCCACGCCGGGATCAGCAGGTCGAAGCCCTTCTGGTAGCGGAAGCGCCCGGCTGCGTAGACCGTCTTCGCCTCGAGGTCCGCCTTCGCGCCCGGCAGCGGGCGCACGGTGTTGGGGATCCGGTAGAGCGGGAGCGTGCCGTCGAGCATCGTCTTGTAGGCCGCGCGATCCTCGTCGGTGAGGACGACGAGGGCGTCGAGGTCGGGATAGCGCAGGCGGATGGCGTTCTTGACCCTGCGCGGGTGCTTGGCGAGGTGCATCTGCTCGAGCCCGATCGTGATCAGCCCCGGCGCGCCGAGCCGCGAGATCGCCGCGTTCACCCCGGGTCGCGTGCCGATCAGGAAGCCCGCGCGCCCGTGCAGCCGCCGGACGAGGCCGATGTCCGTCCAGAGGTTGAAGCCCGTCACCGCACGATCCGCCTCCGCCACGAACAGGCTCTGACGCCGGAGCAGCGCCCGCCGCAGGAGGCCGGCGCGCGGAGCGTGCGGGCGCCGGTCCTCGAGCGCCGTCACCTTCACGCCGGCCGGGAAGGCGCCGAAGAACGGCTCCTCGCTCTCGCGAACCGCGCTGATGATCTCCACCTCGTACCCGCGCTCGCTGAGGTACTCGGCGAGGTTGAACGCCGCGCGGATCGTCCCGCCCATGCCCCACGCCTTCCACAGCAGGATGAGGACGCGGCGGTCGGCGCCGGCCAGCTCGTCGGGGCGCGGGGCCGCGCGGACGTGCCGCAACAGCGCCGCGCGCACGAGTCCGACCGCGAGGCTCTTGAGGCGGGGGAGGATGGCCGCCACGTTAGCGGCGGGCGCTCGGCCGAGCGCCCGCGGCTAGCTAAAGTCAGCGCGCGTGACCTGGAAGGAGACGCTCAACGGCGCCCTGGCCCGCGCGACGGGCTACCAGCTGCAGCGCGCGGGCAAGCCGGCGAAGCCGCAGACCGCCGGCCGGACGCGCGTCGGCGAGCTGCGGCCGGGCGACCGGCTCGTGCAGGCTCCCGTGTTCGTGATCTGCACGCTGCGCTCCGGCTCGACGCTGCTGCGCGTGCTGCTCGACAGCCACTCGCAGATCCGCTCGCCGCACGAGCTGCACCTGCGCTACGTCTCCGTGCACTTCGACGAGACGTGGTCCGAGCGCTCGATGGCCGAGCTCGGCCTCGACCCCAAGGGCGCCGAGTACCTGCTGTGGGACCGGCTGCTGCAGCGCGAGCTGGCCGCCAGCGGCAAGGCGATCATCGCCGACAAGACGCCCAACAACGTCTTCATCGTCGACCGCCTGCGCGAGTGCTGGCCCGACGCGCGCTTCATCTACCTGCTGCGCCACCCGGCCGCGATCGCACGCTCGCGCCAGTCCGTTCGCGGCGAGCACGCCGACGACGACGAGAAGAACGCCGACCTGATCCGCCGCTACTGCGAGGCGCTCGAGTCGGCGCGCCAGACCTACGAAGGCCACAGTGTCCGCTACGAGGATCTGACCGCCGACCCGGAGCGCGAGACGCGCGCGATCTGCGCGTTCCTCGGCGTCGCCTGGGAGCCGGGCATGCTCGAGTACGGGAACTTCGATCACGGCCGCTACAAGGCGGGCCTCGGCGACTGGGCCGACAAGATCAAGACGGGCCAGATCCAGCCGCCGGAGCCGCCGCCCGCGCCGGAGGACATCCCGCCCGCGCTGCGCGAGATGTCCGAGAAGTGGGGCTACCTAACCGCCGAAGTCCCGCTCGATCGCAGCGCGTAGCTGCGGCAGCCCGTCGTCGCGCGAGACACCGCGCTCGCGCAGATCGCGCAGCACGGACCAGAAGGAGGCGGCGAGCACGGCGTCAGGCTCGAGCGCCCCGCGGCGCTCGAGCACCGCGTCCGGCACGGGCTGCGGGTCGGGCTGCACGAGCCCCTCCGCGATCGTGTCGATCCGCTCGGCGAGCACGCGGCTGTCGGGGTCGAGGCCGAGCACGAGCCCGAGGCCCGTCGGCTCGGTGCCGACGCGCAGCACGATCAGGTCGGGCCGGTGCTCCTCGAGCACCTCGAGCACCTTGTAGACGTCGCCCGTCCACTGGTGCGTCGTGCGGTCGCGGTTGGCCTCGGGGATGTCGCGCGGGAGGATGTCGTCGAAGACGATCGCGGCGGTCCAGTCCGCGTGGCGCTCGACGTTGACGAAGTCGCGCAGCGCGAACTCCGACAGGTGCATCCCGTCGATGAACGAGAAGCCGACCCGGCGGCCGCCGAACGTCAGCCGCGGCTCGGCGCGCTCGAAGAAGTCGTCGCTGGTGACCGGGAACAGCTTCGTCCCCGGCCGCGGCGCGACCTTCAGACGGTAGGCCGGGTCGATGCCGATCGCCGGCGAGCGGGCCAGCGCGAGGCTGTCGCCGTTGCGCACGCCGATCTCGAGATAGGTGGGGGGCTCGAGCACCTCGTGGATGCGGCCCAGGAAGTCCCGGTAGTACACGTCGCCAGTACCCTAGCCCGGTGGCCAGCCGCGTCGAGATCATCGAGCGGCGACGCCTCGTGGTGGGCGACCGGGAGTTCGATCTCGCCGCGCTCGCGCCCGCGGGGGGCGGGGAGGTCAGCCTGGAGCTGGAAGCCTCCGGGGGCGGGCCGCCCGTCGACGAGAGCGTCGTGCTCGGCACGCCCGAGGGCGTTTACCGCTTCACCGTCGCGCGTGCCGACGGCGGTCCGCTGACGGTCGAGGCGAGACCGCTGGCCGCGCACGCCGAGGTCACGCGCATGCGCGTCGAGGGCGTGACGCTGCATGTGGAGGGCGCGGTGCCGCCGGAATCGGAGGGGCCCGCCTTCCTGTTCGCGCGCCGCCGCGGCGACCCGATGGAGGTCGTCGTGCCCGCGGCGGTGGACGGCGAGCGCTTCACGACGAGCCTCGACCTCGGCGAGCTCGTCGTGCCGGGCGAGCAGCGCGACGTGTGGAACCTGCGGCTCGAGATCGGGCGCCGCGCGCTGCGGCTCGGCACGCACCTCGACGGCATCCCCAACCGCGCCGAGGCGACGGAGTATCCCGCGGCCGTGATCGGGGAGCGCCGGGTCCAGCCCTATTACACGGTCGAGAACAACGTGTCGGTGCGCTCGCTCCACGGCGAGCCGGCGCCGGAGCCCGCGGAGCCGCCCGACGAGGACGCCAAGCCACGGCTCGCCCGGCGCGTGCTCGGCGCGCCGGCGATCGCGCTGCACCGGCTCGCGCTGCGGCTGGCGGCCGCACGGGCCGGGCGGCCGCGCGACGTGCGCAGCGACGGCCGCGACGTGCGGATCGTGCTCCTGCACGCGTGGGGGATGGGCGGGACGGTGCGCGCAGCGATGAGCCTGGCCGAGTCGCTGGTGAAGAGCGGCCGCTCGGTGGAGGTCGTGAGCGTGGTACGCCGCAGCGAGCGGCCGTTCTTCCCGTTCCCCGACGGCGTGCAGGTGTCGGCGGTGGACGACCAGCGCGGCCGCCGCCGGCTGACGGCGCGGCTGCCGAGCCTGCTCGTGCACCCCGACGACTTCGCCTATCCCTGGTGCAGCCTCGTGACCGACGTCCGCTTGACCCGGCGGCTGCGCGCGATGCGCGGCGGCATCGTCATCGGCACCCGGCCGAGCTTCAACCTCCTGGCGGCGGCCCTCAGCGGCCCCGCGACGGTCACCGTCGCGCAGGAGCACATGAACTTCCACTCCCACCGGCGCGGGCTCGCGCGCGACATCAGGCGCCGCTACCGCGGGCTCGACGCGCTGGTCGTGCTGACGGAGGCGGACCGCCGCGACTACGCCAAGGCGCTCGCGGGCGGGCCGACCAAGGTCGTCCGGCTGCCCAACGCGGTCCCGCCGCTGTCGGGCGAGCGCGCGGGCCTCGACCGCAAGGTGGTCGTCGCGGCCGGGCGGCTGAACTCCCAGAAGGGCTTCGACCTGCTGGTCGAGGCGTGGCGCCGGGTCGCCGAGGCCCACCCGGACTGGCAGCTGCGGATCTACGGCCGCGGCCACCAGCGCGCGGCGCTGCAGCGGCAGATCGTCGAGCGTGGCCTGTACGACCAGGTCTTCCTCATGGGCGCCACGCGCGACCTCGGCGAGGCGCTCTCGCAGGGCTCGGTGTTCGCGCTGTCCTCGCGCTTCGAGGGCTTCGGGATCGTGGTCGTGGAGGCGATGAGCAAGGGCCTGCCGGTCGTGTCGTTCGACTGCCCGCGCGGGCCGGGCGAGATCATCGAGCACGGTCGCGACGGGCTGCTCGTGCCCAACGGCGACGTCGGCGCCTTCGCCGGCGCCCTGCTCGAGCTCATCGGCGACGAGGAGCGGCGGCGCGCGCTCGGCGCAGCGGCGGTCGAGAAGGCGCGTCGCTACGGGACCGAGGCGGCCGGCGAGCGCTGGGCGGCGCTGCTCGCCGGCCTCGCACGCTCGCAGCCGGCGGACGCGCGGATACCCTGACGCGCCGTGAGCAGCGCAGCGACTGAGACCGAGCCCGCCCGCCGCGGCGTGGGCACAGTGCGCCGCCGCGTGCCGGTGGCGCCCGGCTCGACCGCGGTGCTGGTCGCCACCGCGGCGGCTGCCGACGGCGGCCCGGCGGCGCTCCAGCCGTGGGAGGGCACGACGCTGCTCGCGCGGCTGATCGAGCAGTTCACGAGCCTCGGGATCGAGCGCATCCACGTCCTCACCCGGCCCGCGTGGTCGGCCGCCGTCGGCGCCGCCGCGGGCGTGCAGCCGCACGCGGAGGAAGGGCCGGCCGCCGACCTGCGCGCGATCGGGCGGCTCGCTGGCGACGCGCAGGGCGCACTCGTCGTCGCCTACGCTGACATCATCACCCAGCGCGAGGTGCTCGCCGGGCTGCTGGCCGAGCCGCGTCTGGCCACCAGCATCCTCTCGACGGGCAGCCCGGTGGCGCGGCCGTACGGCTTCAAGACCCGTTCGCGCCGCGGGCGCATCGTCTCCGCCGGCTCGCCCTACCACGCCGTGCGCAACCCGACCGGGACCTTCCTCGGGGTGCTCAAGGTCGCGCCGGCCGACCGGCCCGGCGTCGCCGCCGTCGTCGAGCGGCTCGCCACGCTGATCGAGCCCGGCCCGCCGCCCGATTGGCAGGAGGAGCTCGCCGGCAAGGCACAGCACTGGCGCCGCATGCTCGCGCTGTTCGCCATGGACCGCGAGCGCGGGGAGCCCGCGCCGCCGCGCGACGTGCTCGACGCCGCCGCGCTGTCGCCGGAGGACGCCGCCGAGCTCGAGCGCCGGCGCGCGATCGCGCCCGACGACGTCACCTCGCTGCTGCTCGTCGGCCTCATCCGCTCCGGCGTGCACGTCGGCGCGTCGCACCTGCGCACGCTGTTCTGGGCCCGGCCGGGATCACCGGCCGCGCTCGACCGTGCCGCGGTCGACATCATCGAGCACGACGAGGACCGCGAGCTGCTCAACTCGGCGGTCAAGGGCGCGGACGGCTCCTTCACGACCTTCTTCGTCTCCCCGTACTCGAAGTACATCGCCCGCTGGGCCGGGCGCCGCGGGCTCACCCCCAACCAGGTGACGATGATCTCCGTCGCGGTCGGCGTGCTCGCCGCGGCCGCGTTCGCGGCCGGCGAACGGTGGGGGCTGATCGCCGGCGCCGTGCTGCTGCAGGCCGCCTTCACGCTCGACTGCGTCGACGGCCAGCTCGCGCGCTACACGCGCCAGTTCTCCAAGCTCGGCGCGTGGCTCGACTCGATCTTCGACCGCACGAAGGAGTACCTCGTGTTCGCCGGGCTCGCGATCGGCGCGAGCCGCACCGGCGACCCCGTGTGGCTGCTCGCCGGCGCCGCGCTCGCGATGCAGACCACCCGCCACGCCATCGACTTCTCCTACCCGGCCTCCCAGCACCAGATGATCGCGGCGGCGCCGCAACCGCCGATCGAGACGCCGTATGACAGCCTGCGCGCGATCGCGCGCGACGAGGGCGAGCCGGTCGACGCGGAGGAGCCCGAGGCGGAGGACGTGCCGGCGCCGCCCGCGCCCGCGCACATGAGCCTGCGCCGGCGACTCGCGCGATTGTGGCGGGCGGGCGACCGCAGCCCGCAGATCCGCTGGGTCAAGAAGATCATCGCCTTCCCGATCGGGGAGCGCTTCGCGGCGATCTCGATCAGCGCCGCGCTGTTCTCGGCCCACACCACCTTCGTGGTCCTGCTCGCGTGGGGCGGCTTCGCGATGGCCTACGTGCTCCTCGGCCGGACGCTGCGGTCGCTGGCGTCATGAGCGCGGCCGCCACCACCACGGCCTCCGCTCCCACGGAGCGCACGAGCGTGCTCGAGAACTACCGCGACGACGGCCCGCTCGCCACGGCGCTGGGGCGAGCGCTCGGCCGCGGCGTCAAGCTGCCCGCGATCGCGCTGCTGCTCGTCGCCGGGCTGCCCCTGCTGGTCGCGATCGTGACGGCGGGGGACGGCGCCTCGAAGGGTCTCGTCGCCGGCGTGCTCGCCTGGGCGGTCCTCGTCGGCGGGGTCGCCAGCGCGCGCCCGCTCACCGACCGGCTGCGCTGGGCCGCGCCGCCCGCGCTGCGCGCGCTCGAGTACGGAGGAGTGCTGTGGATCGCCGCGGTCGCCGGGGCCTCCTCGCTCCCCGCCGCGTTCGCCCTCCTGTGCGCGATCACCTACCACCACTACGAGTCCGTCTACGGCCTGCGCCACCGCGGGGTGTCGCCGCCCGCGTGGGTGAGCGCCGTCGCCCTCGGCTGGGAGGGGCGGCTGCTGCTCGGTGTCGTGCTGCTGCTCGCGGGCGGGCTGCCGGCGGGCTTCTACGTCGCGGCGGCGCTGCTCGTGATCCTGCTCGTCGGCGAGACGGTCGCGGAGTGGCGGCGCTTCCGGCTCGGCCAGCAGCCGGTCTACGACGACGAGGAGGATGATCCCGACTGATCGGCATGGTGCTCGCGGCCGGGGCCGGACGGCGCCTCGAGTCGCTCACGCAGGACCTTCCCAAGACGCTGTTGCCGGTTGACGGCGAGCGCACGATCCTCGACATCGCGCTCGGCAACCTGCGCCGCGCCGGGCTCGAGACGGTCGTGGTCGTCACCGGCTACGCGGCCGAGCGCGTCTCGGAGCGCCAGGCCGCGCTCGAGGAGCGCCACGACGTCGCGCTCGAGCTCGTCTTCAACCCGAAGGCCGAGGAATGGAACAACGCCTACTCGCTGTGGTGCGCGCGCGAGCACTTCGCGCAGGGCGTGCTGCTGTGCAACGGCGACACGGTCCATCCGCCCGAGGTCGAGGAGCGGTTGCTGGCCGGGCGCGGCCGCGCCGAGCTCGTGCTCGCGCTCGACGACGCGAAGCCGCTCGGCGAGGAGGAGATGAAGGTCCTGCTCGACGGTGACGGGCTGCTGCGCGGCATCAACAAGGCGCACGATCCGGCCGCCGCGGCGGGTGAGTACATCGGGCTGACGCTGATCGAGCCCGCGGCGGCGGAGGGCCTGGCCGAGGCGCTCGAGGCGACCTGGCGGCGCGATCCCGGGCTCTACTACGAGGACGGCTTCCAGGAGTACGCCGACCGCGGCGGGCGCGTCGGCGTGGCGTCGGTGGGCGGGCTCGAGTGGGTAGAGGTCGACGACCAGGCCGACCTCGACCGCGCGCGGGAGGTGGCGTGGCGCTGCTGAGCCGGATGGTCGGCGTGCCGCTGGCCATCGACATCGGGCCCGGCGCGGTGGCGGGCCTCGCGCCGCTGCTCGCCGACCGCCGGATCTCGAGCGGCGGGCACGTCGCGATCGCGGTCGGGCCCGGCCAGGGCGAGGAGATCGCGGAGGTGCTGCGGCCGCAACTGGAGAACGCCGAGATCTGGATGGTGGAGGGCGGCACGGTCGAGGCGGCGACCGACCTGCGCGCGCGCCTGCGCACGGGGTTCTTCGACGCCGTCGTCGGGATCGGCGGCGGCAAGACGCTCGACACCGCCAAGCACGCCGCGGCGCTCAGCGGCCTGCCGATGGTCGCGGTGGCGACGAGCCTGGCCCACGACGGCATCGCCTCGCCGGTGTCCTCGCTCGAGGAGCACGGCCGCAAGGCATCCTTCGGCGTGCAGATGCCGATCGCCGTCGTCGTGGACCTCGACTACGTGCGCGCGAGCGCGGCCCCGATGCGGCGCTCGGGGATCGGCGACGTCGTCTCCAACCTGTCGGCGATCGCGGACTGGTGGCTCGCGGCGCAGGAGCGCGCGGAGCCGGTCGACGGCCTCGCGGTGACCTTCGCCCGCACGGCGGCGACCGCCCTGCTGCACCGCCGGGACGGCATCGAGGACGACGACTTCCTGATCGCGCTCGCCGAGGCGCTCGTGCTGTCGGGGCTGGCGATGGCGACCGCCGGCTCCTCGCGCCCATGCTCGGGCGGCGACCACGAGATCCTCCACGCGATCGACCACCTGTTCCCGGGCACCGCGCACCACGGCGAGCTCGCCGGCGTCGGCAGCCTGTTCACCTCGTGGCTGCGCGGCGCCGAGATCATGGCCGGCGACATCGACGCCTGCCTGACCCGCCACAGCCTCCCGCGCACCCCGCGCGACCTCGGCCTCACGGTCGAGCAGTTCTCCGAGGCTGTGTTCCACGCGCCCACCACGCGCCCCGACCGCTACACGATCCTCGAACACCTCGACCTCTCCGAAGGGGAGGTGAGGGACCGCGTCCGCGCGTACGCAGACGCCTACGATCGCTGAGCTGCGCGCGGTCGCGCAGCCGGCGCGCATCTTCGAGCGCAACTCGGGCGAGCATTGGGCGGGCAAGCTCTACGTCCGGCGCTACTCGCCCTACCTGACGCGCCTGCTGCTGCGCACGCGGGTGACGCCGAACCTGGTCACCGGCGCGATGATCGTCATCGGCGTGCTCGCCGCGGCCGTCCTGGCCCTGCCCGGCGTCGGGACCGCGGTCGCGGTCGTGGCGCTGATCCAGCTCCAGATCCTGCTCGACTGCTCCGACGGCGAGCTCGCGCGCTGGCGGCAGCAGTTCTCGCCCGCGGGCATCTACCTCGATCGCTTCGGCCACTACCTGACCGAGACGCTGCTGCCGATCGGCCTCGGGATCCGGGCCGACGGCGGCTGGGACTCGATCGGCGGCTACACGACGCTCGGCCTGCTGGCGGCGGTGCTGGCGCTGCTCGTGCGCACGGAGAGCGCGCTGGTCGCCGTCGCGCGCATGGAGGCGGGCAGGTCCGCTGCCGACGACACCGCCGCGGTCGCCGCGCCGCGCACCTCTGGCCTCGCGCGCGTGCGCCGCGCGCTCGGCTTCTTCCCGTTCTTCCGCGCCTTCGTGGCGATCGAGGCGTCGCTGCTCGCGCTGGCCGCGGCGATCGTCGACGCGCTCGCCGACGGCAGCCCCGGCACCCGCACGCTCGTGGTCGCGCTCGTGCCGATCGCGGCCATCACCGCGGCCGGGCACCTGGTCGCCATCCTCGCCTCGAGCCGCTTGCGGTGAGCTTCGGCTGCGTCGTGCTGACGATGGGCCGCCGGGCGGACGGTCTGCGGTGCGCGCTGGACTCGCTGCTCGCCCAGCGCGGGGTCGAGCTCGACGTCGTCGTCGTCGGCAACGAGTGGGAGCCGACCGGGCTGCCCGACGGCGTGCGCGGCGTCGGCTCCCCCGAGAACCTCGGCATCCCGGCCGGGCGCAACCTCGGCGTGCCGCACACGCGCGGGGAGCTCCTGTTCTTCCTCGACGACGACGCCAGCCTTGCCGCGCCGGACGCGCTCGCGGGCGTGGCGCGCCGCTTCGAGGCCGATCCGCGGCTGGGGCTCCTGCAGCTGCGCGTCGCCCCGCGGGACGGCGGCCCGTCGGCGCGCGACTGGGTCCCGCGGCTGCGGGTCGGCGACCGCTCGCGGTCGAGCGACGTCACCGCGGTGTGGGAGGGCGCGGTGGCGATGCGCCGGTCGGTCTGCGAGGCGGTCGGCGGCTGGCCTGCAGACTTCCGCTTCGTGCACGAGGGCATCGACCTCGCCTGGCGCGTCATGGACGCGGGCCACCGGGTGGCATACGCGGGCGACATCGTCGCGCTGCATCCCTCGCCGACCGGCACGCCCCACGGCTACTCCTTCTACTACGGGGCGCGCAACCGGGTCTGGCTCGCCCGCCGCCATCTCCCGCTCCCGCTCGCGGCCGCCTACATCGTCAACTTCGGGCTGCGCACGCTGCCGCGGGTGCGCTCGCGGGCGGACGCGCGCGACGCCCTGCGCGGCTACCGCGACGGGCTGCGCGGCCCGGGCGGAGTCCGCAAGCCGTTGGGCGCCGGCACGTTGTGGCGGATGACCCGCGCCGGCCGACCGCCGATCATGTGACCCTTCTAGCCTGAGTGCGCCCCCGATGAGCTCCCCGACCCTTCCCCGACCCTCCCGACACCGCCGCGAGGACGAGTTCAGCGGCGAGCGGCACGTCTACGAGCCCCACACCGTAGGCCTCCCGCCGCTGCGCTCCTACGTGCACGAGCTGTGGCGGCGCCGCGAGTTCGCGGTCGAGCTGTCGCGGACGAAGCTGCGCGAGCAGCACTTCGACACGGCGCTCGGGCAGCTGTGGCTCGTGCTCAACCCGATGCTGCTCGCGCTCGTGTACTTCCTGCTCGTGGACATCCTGCGCGCGTCGGGCTCCCACGACGGGAAGTTCTTCGCGCACCTGATGGCCGGGCTGTTCGCCTTCTACTTCATCCACAACTCGATCACGGTCGGTGTGAAGTCGGTCACCAAGGGCGGCCGCCTGATCCTCAACTCCGCCTTCCCGCGCGCGCTGCTGCCGCTGTCGGCGGTGATCACCGCGTTCATGCGCTTCCTGCCGACGATCATCGTCTACGCGCCCGTCCACATCATCACCGGGCTGCCGATCGGTCCGCACCTGCTGTGGACGCTGCCGATCCTCGCGCTGCTGATCCTGCTCGCCTGCGGCCTGTCGATGCTGGTCGCCGCCGCCCAGGTGTACTTCCGCGACCTCTCGAGCTTCCTGCCCTACGTGCTGCGGATCTGGCTCTACATCTCACCCGTCCTCTACTACGCCGAGCGCGTGCCCGACCGCTACAAGTTCATCCTCGACATCAACCCGCTGGGCGGCCTGCTGACGGCCTGGAGCGACGTGCTCAACCGCGGCCACGCGCCCGACCCGGGGTCGATGCTGCTCGGCCTCGCCTGGGGCGTCGGCCTGTTCATCGTCGCCGGGCTGTTCTTCATGTCACGGGAGCGTGAGTTCGCTGTCCGTCTCTGAGCGCACCGCCGTCAACGTCGAGAGCGTCTCAGTCACCTACCGGACGAGCTTCGAGCGCGCGCCGACGCTGCGCTCGACGATGCTGCGCCTCGGGCGCCGCGAGCGCGTCGTGCGCGAGATCGAGGCGGTCCGCAACGTCACCTTCGACGTGCCGCACGGCACCGTGCTCGGCATCGTCGGGGCCAACGGCGCCGGCAAGTCGACGCTCGTGCGCACGATCGCCGGGATCCTGCCGCCGACGGCCGGGCGCGTCGAGGTCCACGGCCGGGTCAGCACGCTGCTCGCGCTCGGCGTCGGCTTCAACCGCAACCTCTCGGGCCGCGACAACGTCGTGCTCGGCGGCCTCGCCGCCGGGCTCAAGCGCGGGCAGCTGGCCGAGAAGTACGACGACATCGTCGCGTTCGCGGAGCTCGAGGAGTTCATGGACATGCCGATGCGCACCTACTCGTCGGGCATGTATGGGCGGCTCGCCTTCTCCGTCGCCGTCAACATGGAGCCCGACATCCTCCTGATCGACGAGGCGCTGTCGGTGGGCGACGCCCGCTTCCGCCGGAAGTCCGCCGAGAAGATGCGCGAGCTCTGTGGCGAGGACCGCACCGTGGTGCTCGTCTCGCACGCGCTCGGCACGATCCAGGAGCTCGCCGACCAGGCGATCTGGATGGACAAGGGCGAGATGCGGATGTGGGACGACCCCGAGTCGGTGATCAACGCGTACACCGAGTTCCTCGAGGTCAGGCAGGACGCGGTGACGCTCGAGGAGATGTGACGCGGCGGCTCGCCGCGATCGCCGCGGCGAGCACGGCGATCGCGCGCTGGATCGTCGGCTCGCTCAGCTGGCCGTAGCCGAGCACCAGTGACGGCGGCGCCTGCGCCGGGTCCGCCCAATGCGCGGCGGCGTCGTCGACGAGCACGCCCTGCCCGGAGGCCACGCTCGCGAGCCGCGCCATGTCGACGTCGCCGGGCAGCGTCACGTGGAGGTGCAGGCCGGCGGCGGCGCCCTGCCAGCGCACCTCCGGCAGCGCGTTGAGGGCGGCGATGGTCGCGTCGCGCCGGGCGCGGTAGAGCGGGCGCACGCGCCGGAGATAGCGCGCGAAGTCGCCGCGGTCGACGAAGCGCGCGAACGCGAGCTGCTCGAGCAGGCCCGAGCCCATGTCGTCGAAGCGCTTCTCGCGCTGCAGCGCGGCGATCAGGTCCGCCGGCGCCGCCGCCCATCCCAGCCGCAGCGCCGGGCTGACGGTCTTCGACGCCGAGCCCAGGTAGACGACGCGGTCGGGCGCGAGGCCCTGCAGCGCGCCGATCGGCACGCGGTCGTAGCGGAATTCGGCGTCGTAGTCGTCCTCGATGATCAGTGCGTCGTGCCGGTGCGCCCAGGCGACGAGGTCGCGGCGCCGCCGCGCGTCGAGCGTCGCGCCGGTCGGATAGGCGTGCGCGGGCGCGACGAGGACGGCGGCGACGTCGTGCCCGTCGAGCGCGGCGGCGTCGAGCCCGCGCTCGTCGATCGGGACCGGCACCGGTTCGAGGCCCGTCATCGCGATCGCCTCGCGGTGCACGCCGAAGCACGGGTCCTCGATCGCCACCCGGCGCGCGCCGCTGCGGCGCAGCGCGCGGCAGACCAGCGTGAGGCCCTGGGTGACACCGCCGCAGACGAGCAGCCGGTCGGGCTCGCAGGTGACGCCGCGGACGCGGCCCAGGTACGCGGTCAGCGCCACCCGCAGCGCCTTCGCCCCGCGCGTGTCGGGGTAGGTGAGGCCCCGGTCGGGCAGCTCGGCGACCGCGGCGCGGTAGTGGCGCAGCCACTGGGCGCGGGGGAAGAGCGCGGGATCGGGCAGGCCGCCGACCGCCTGGATCGGCGGCGCCGGTGGCAGCTCGACCGGCCGCCGGCGGTCGCGCACCGCGGTCCGGGAGGGTGCGGCGTCGAGCCGCACGCGCGTGCCGGCGCCCTGGCGCGCCTCGAGGTAGCCGTCGGCGCGCAGGTTGGCGTACGCCCCGACGACGACGCTGCGCGAGATCCCGAGCTCGGCGGCGAGCACGCGGGTCGGCGGCAGCGCCGCGCCGGCGACCAGACGCCGCGACTGGATCGCCGTGCGCAGGCCGTGCTCGAGGCGCTCGCGCAGCCCGCCGCCGTGTCGTGGCCGGAGGTCGACGAGCACGTCGCTCGGAAAGCCCTCCCACTGCAGATTGGTCTGCTCCACCGCCACCGGATTGGACGTTGACACAAACCGGTTCCCAGCGGAAGCTGCAGGGCCGTTGAGCCACAGGGACTTCCAGACCACCGTCCTCCTGCGGAGTGCCGACAGCGGCGGGCACATCGCCCTGGTCGAGAACACGGTTCCCGCGGGCTGGGAGGGCCCGCCGCTGCACCATCACGACTTCGACGAGGCGTTCTACGTCCTCGACGGCGAGCTGACCTTCGCGCGCGGGGATGAGCGGCTGACCGCGGGCCCGGGAGCGCTCCTGTTCGCGCCCCGCGGCGTCCCGCACACGCTCGCCGCCTTGAGCGGCGCGGGCGCGCGCTACCTGCTCGTCATCACGCCCGCGGGCTTCGAGCGCTACTTCGACCTGATCGCCGCCGAGCAGGCCGGGGTCGACCCGCCGGCAGACGCGCTGGGGGCGATCCCGGAGACCGTCGTCGACGGCCCGCCGATCGGCGGGCCGGCGACGCGAACGGCGCCGACCGCGCAGCGCGGCCGCGTCAACGTGGTGCTGCGCAGCTCGCAGACGGCGAACCGGGTGGCGGTGATGGACAACACGGTCGGCGCCGACGCCAAGGGACCCCCGCTGCACCATCACGACTTCGACGAGGCGTTCTACGTGCTCGACGGCCGGTTGACGTTCCAGCTCGGCGACGAGCTGGTCGCGCGGGGTCGCGGCGAGCTCGCGTTCGCGCCGCGCGGTGCTCGTCATGCGTTCGCCAACCCCAACCCCGAGGACGCGCGGATGGTGCTCATCTGCACGCCGGCCGGGTTCGAGCGCTACTTCGACCGCATCGCGGCGCGGCAGGCCGGTGTCGACCCGCCGCCCGAGGCGCTTCAGCCGTGGCCCGAGGTCGTCACGGTCGGCCGGCGGATCAGCGACCGGGCCGACACGGTTTCCGGCGTGCGGCAATAGTGGAGAGGGTGGACGCCGGCGCGGCAGAGCAGAACACCCGGATGAGCACGCCGCGCGTGGCCGCGGTGGCGGTCGCGGCGCTCGCCGCGGGCGCGGCCGTGATCGCGCTCGAGCTCACGAGCGAGCATCGCGACGCCAAGGTCGTGTGGGCGGTGTTCGGCCCGGCGGTGGGGTGGAGCTTCGTCGGCACCGGTCTGTACGCCGCGCGGCGGCGGCCGGAGAGCCGCACCGGCGCGCTGATGACCCTGCTCGGCTTCGCCTGGTTCCTGTTCACGCTCGACGCCGCGAACTCGCCGCTCGTATACACGTTCGCGCTCGTGGCGGGCGGCCTGTGGGGCGCGCTGTTCCTCCACCTCGGCTTGAGCTTCCCGACCGGCCGGCTGCGCTCGCGGCTCGACCGCGCGCTCGTGCTCGCGGGCTATGTCGTGTTCCCGTTCGCCTCCGTACCGGCGCTGCTGTTCGCGGACCCCGACCAGCTTGGCTGCAGCGACTGCCCGACCAACCTCCTCCTGATCCGCAGCGACGACGGGCTGGCCGCCTTCTTCACCGCCGTCGGTGCGCTGCTCTACTTCGTGCTGTTCGTCGTCGTGCTCACGCGGGCGATCGGGCTCTGGCGCAGGACGAGCCCGTTCGAGCGGTTGCAGCTGACGCCGGTCTACGTCTGCTCGCTGCTCACCTTCCTGCTCGTCTCGGTGGCGCGGGCCGGCGCCGGCGACGTCGCGTGGTGGGCCGCGTTCATCGCGACCGGGCTGATGCCGCTCGCGTTCCTGGGCGGGCTGCTGCGCAGCCACGTCTCGCATCTCGACGCGGAGCTGCAGGAGCGCATGGAGGAGCTGCGCGCGTCACGCGCGCGGCTCGTGAAAGCAGGTGACGCCGCGCGGCGGCGGCTCGAGCGCGACCTCCACGACGGCGCGCAGGCACGGCTGGTCGCGCTCGCGCTGCTGCTCCGGGCCGCGCGCATGCGCGCACCCGAGGACGGCGAGGTGGGGAGCCTGCTCGACCAGGCCCAGGAGGAGCTCCAGCTGAGCCTGGGCGAGCTGCGCGAGCTCGCGCGCGGCATCCACCCGGCCGTCCTGACCGAGCGCGGACTCGAGCCGGCGCTGCACTCGCTGGTGGCGCGCGCGCCGGTGCCCGTGACGGTCGAGGCACACGGCGCGGAGCGCCTGCCCGGCCCGGTCGAGAGCGCCGCCTACTTCGTCGTCTCGGAGGCGCTCGCCAACGTCGCCAAGTACGCGCAGGCGACGGAGGCCGCGGTGACGGTCGAGCGCTCCAACGGCCACATCACGATCGAGGTCTCCGACGACGGCGTCGGCGGCGCCAACGCCGGCCGCGGCTCCGGGCTGCGCGGGCTCGAGGACCGGCTCGCGGCGCTCGACGGCAGGCTCTGGCTGCACAGCCCGGCGGGGGAGGGCACCCGGCTACGCGCGCAGATCCCGTGCTAGTGGGCCCTACCGCGCTGACTCAGCGCCCCATCCGCACGAGCGCGCCGACCATCAGCTCGATCTCCGCTTCGACGTCGTCCTCGGCGAGGCGCGCGGAGGGCGCCGCGCGGCGCAGGTCGATGACGCCGACGTAGAGCGCGTAGGCGACGCGCGCGCGGCGCCTGGCCTCCGCTGGCTCGAGCCCGGCGTCGCCGAACAGGCGCTCGAGCGCCGCGAGGCGCGCCACCGTCACGCGCTCGAGGACCGGCGCGACGCGCGGGTCGGCCGCCGCCGCCAGCACGCCGGCCTGCGGATCGGTGCCGCGGGCCGCTGTGCCGTGGGCGCTGCGCGCCAGCGCCCGGCGCGACACGCTGCGCGCGGTGGCGCGCCGCGCCGAGCCGGCGGCCTAGCCGACGGGCGCGAGCAGCGTCTTCTTGCCCTCGAAGGCGAACAGCAGCAGGTCGACCATCCGGAACGTCGTGCTGTTCGGGCCGAGCGTCGGGCGCCAGGCGGGATCGCGGACGATCGAGAACTGGCTCCCCTCGATCGCGCGGTGGAACGTCTCCGCGACGATCCGCGCGCCGACGCCTCGGAGCTGGCCGCCGTTGAACTCGGCCTCGCGCAGGATGTAGAACCACAGCGGCGTGTCCTTCAGGAGGGCGGTGCGCTGCTTCGCACTGAGCCCGTCGAGGACGACGCCGCCCTTGCCGTCGCGGATCTGGGCCTTGCTGAGCTTGGGGAACGTCACGCCGCGGCTCTTCATGAAGGTGAAGATCTGCTGGCCGGTCGCGAGCCTGACCATCCGCGCTCGGGTGAGGTTGCGGAACGCGAGGTTGCGCCGCGGGTCACCGCCGGGGATCCCGGACCCACCGAAGGACTTCGGCCGCAGGTTGGCGAGCGGGTCGACGAGGTGGGTGTCAATCGCCTTGGCGTGGTTGAACTTCGCCGCCGACACGGTCAGGTTGGGGCGGTTGGCCTCCGAGAAGTCGTACAGGCGGCGGAAGTCGGCGATCCAGTTGCTCGGCAGCCGCTCGAGGCCGCCGAGGTCGCCGCTGGTCGCCGAGAACGTGAACAGGAAGTCGAGCGTGCCGGAGCCGGCGTCGAAGATCTTGTTCCAGTTGTAGGCGGCGCGGATCATCGAGTGGCCGAGCCGGAAGCCCGCGACGGAGAACTCGATCGGCATGGTCGGGACGTCGGTCGGCGTCGCTCCGACCTCGAAGACCTTGCGCCCGGAGTTGAAGACGCTGTCGACCGCATTGGGGCGGCAGACCCGCGGCAGGTAGTCGGTGCGGACCATCCACTGGTAATGCTTGGTCACGAGCTCGCGCGCCTGGGTGAAGCGCTGGGCGGCGGGCACCGAGGCGGGAAGGCCGTCGAGGACGCGGTTGTGGAAGCGGATCATCGCGCAGTGGGTCTGCGCGACCGCGAGGTTCTCGTCGTTGCGGGGGTCCGGGATGATCGCCTGGCGCTTGGCCTTCACGCTCGAGCCGGCGCCGCGCGGCAGGTCGAAGCCGGTCTTGGCCGCGATGCCGTCGGCGGCGATCGTCGTCCCGACCTTGAGGTGCATGCCGTCGGCCTCGTAGAACTTGGCCGACTCGGGGTCCTGCGGGCCGGCGCCGTAGAGCGAGTCGAGGTCGAGGCTGGGCGAGCGCGCCTGCAACAGCTGCGCGGGTGAGACGGTCGCGCCGAGCATGACGTTCGTCTTGTCGAAGGTGAGGTCGTGATCGAGGAACTGACCGAGGTAGGTGAACCCCGAGGGGATCTTCGACGTCTCGCCGCCGCCGACCGCCATCAGGCCGCCGAGCTTCATGCGGATGGGCGTGCTGAGCTGGCGCCCGGTTCCCTTCGGCCCCATGCGCGAGAAGCGGAACGGCGGCGCCGCGGAGGCGCTTGCCACCGCCTTCGCCGCGGACGGGCGGCCGTCGCCGCTCTCGCTCAGCAGCCCCTCGCCGATGACGAAGTAGCTCTCCGATCCATGCTGCGCCACGCTGTCGAGGACCCTCTCACTCGCCGCCGGAGGCTGTCAAGGCGTCAGATACACTGGTCCAACAGGGCACTTCACCGCCGGCGACCTTCACCGGGCAGTCTCGTCCCCAGCGACGGAAGAGCCGTTCCTCACCGGGAAGGCGGTCTCCATGGAGATCAACACGACGATCGACCCGAGCGGCGACGACGATGCCGAGACGACCGCGCCCGTCGTCGACGATGACGCGATGCGCCTGCTCGTCACGCGCCTGGCGCGCCCGCACCGGTCGGGAGGACGGGCGATCGAGCGCGCCTCGCTGCTCTCGTCGGGCGCCGACTTCGAGGCCGCCATGGCGTGGATCGCGGCGCACGGCGGGGAGCCGGAGCTGCCCGCGGCCTCGCGGACCTCAGGCGGCCTGCACAGCGCGCGACTCAGCGGCAACGCCCCGGCGCCGCTGCGATTCGTGCTGCCGGCGGGCGCGCTGAGCTGAGCTCAGCGGCGCCGCGCGCAGCCCGGCGCGGCGAACACGCGCCAGGACGCGTTGCGGAAGACCAGCTGCGAGCCGGCCGGGCGCGTGGCAGTCGGGAAGTTCTCGCCGTAGAAGCGCCGCATCGGCCGCGTGCGGCGCGGGAGCAGCAACACGCGCGAGCCACGCGCGGCCGGGTCGCCGACGGGCGCGACGCTGCCCGGGTCGGCGTCGAGCCACCAGCGCAGGTGCGGGATCGGACGGTGGTCGCCCGTCGCGAGCGGCCCGCAGCTCTCGAGCGCGGCGCGCACGGCCGGCGAGCGGCCCGCCTCGCGCAGATCGCGGTAGTAGGCGCCCTGGTAGACGAGGCGGTCGTGGAGGCCCGAGAGCATCTTCACCTGCCACGGCAGGAAGGCGACCGACAGCGCGGCCGCGAGCACGCCGGCGACGGCCCAGCGCCGGCGCCCGTCCCCGGGCGGGAGCATCCGCCAGCCGAACACGGCGAGGCCGTAGAAGAGCGCGAGCAGGACGGCGGGCGTGCGCACGTAGCGCCCGATCAGCGGCAGCCCGAACAGCGGGCCGGCGAGGAACACCGCGAGCATCGCCGCGGCAACCGCGAGCGGCAGCACCGCGCCGCGCAGGCGCTGCCGGTAGGCGAACACGAGTCCGATCGGGATGCCGACCACGAGCGGCTCGCGCAGCGTGGAGCCGAGGTACTTGGCGGTCCAATACGGGCCGGTGAGCGGGTCGCGGCGGCGGTCGGCGGTCTCCGCCAGCGCGGCGGTCCCGTGCAGCGAGTGCAGGGCGTCGCCGGTGACGAGCCAGTCGCCGAGCGCCCACAGCAGCGGCGCCAGCGCGACCAGCCCCGCGAAGACGACGCGCTCGCGCGTCGTGGCGCCGCGCCAGACGTAGACCGCGTAGAGCCCCGCCAGCGCCCACGCCTCGGGCCGCATGAGTCCGGCCACCGCGAGCAGGACGAGCACGGGCGCGCCGCGACCCTGCCTCGCCTGGCGGCTCGTCACCGGCTTCGCCTCGCGCCGCGCCTCGAGCAGCACCGCCCACAGGATCAGCACGGCGAACGGCGTGTCCTGGTAGCCCACCAGCGCGTCGCGCTCGAGCGCCGGCCGCGTCAGCACCACGAGCGCCGCCACGACGCCGACCGCGGGCGACAACAGCTCGGCGCCCAACCGGTAGGCGAGCCAGACGAGCACGCCGAAGCCGAGCAGGACGAGCCAGACCATGATGACGTCGCCGCCGGTGCCGAACGGCACCGCGAGCAGCGAGACCGCCGTCTCGAGCGGGTGCGGCGTGGGGGCATAGGGGCCGGTGTAGTCGGGCGTGAGTCCCCTCGTGATGTCGCGCGCCCACACGAGCGCGTAGCGCGCGTCGTAGTTGAGGAACCACGGCTGGTAGACGAGCCGGAGCAGGACGGCGACCCCCACGACCGTCGCCGTGGCGGGCAGCAGGTGCGGCGCCGCGCGCAGGCTCTGTGACATCGTGGCCGGCGCCGCCGTCGAACGCGAGGCGGTGCCCATCCGCGGCGACGATAGCGCCCGCGCCGGTTCCGTCCGCGCCACCGCGTCGAATGCCGTGCCCACGGGTTTCTGACCTTCCGGTGATGCGATCGATCTCTTGCCTGCTGCTCGTCCTCGCCCTCGCGGCGAGCGCGACCGCCCCCTCGACGGCCCGGGCCGCGCGCAAGGCGCGCGTCACGCCGGCCGGATGGGCCGTTCGCCCGGCGGGCGCGGAGATCTCGATCGCATCGTCCTCGCGCGGCTTTCAGGGCCCCCTCGGCTCGGCGCTCTCACCGTCAGGCGGGAAGCTGCTGTCCGTCTCCAGCAGCGCCTCGCGGATCAACTCGGCGGACCTGTTCGACCTGCGTCGCCACCGCCGTACCGGCACGGTGTCCTACGACGCGCGCCGCGGCGTCGGGGAGGCGGCCTTCTACGGCGTGACGTTCTCGCCCGGGGGGAGGACGGCGTGGGCGTCGGGCGGCGGCCAGAACGTCGTCCACGTCTATTCGGTCGGCAAGCGGCTGCGCGAGGTCGGGCAGATCCCGACGCCCTACTTTCCCGCCGGGTTGGCCTACGGCAAGACCCCCCGCGGCGCCCGGATCTACGTCGCCAACAACCTGTCGGGGGTGGCGGGCGCCACCAACCCGCCCGGCCACACGGTGACGGTGATCGACCCGAAGTCCAACCACGTCGTCAAGACGATCGACCTCGGGCTCGCGCTCCAGCCCTTCGGTGTCGCCTTCGGCCGCAGCGGCCGCAGGGTCTACGTGACGAACTGGATGGGGCGCTCGGTGTCGGTGATCGACACGCGTACGGAGCGCGTGCGGCGGCGCATCCTGCTTTCGCCGCCGACCAACCCGCAGCTGGCCGACCACCCGAACGCGATCGCGGCCAATCCGCGCCGCAACGAGGTCTACACCGCCAACGGCAACACGGACACGGTGTCGGTCATCGACACGCGCCGCGACCGCGTCATCCGCACGATGGCGGTCGGTCTGGCGCGCGGCGCGCGCACGGGCGCGACGCCCAACGGCCTGGCCGTGAGCCCGGACGGGCGGCGGCTCTACGTCGCGCTCGGCGGCGAGAACGCGGTCGCGGTGCTCGACCTCGTCCACCGCAAGCGGATCGGCTTCATCCCGACGGCGTGGAACCCGACCGACGTCGACATGACGCGCGACGGCAAGCGGCTCGTGATCACGAGCGCGAACGCCGCCGGGCGCCGCCCGAACTACTGTGCGGGCCCCTACGCCGTCGGCGACTGCTCGACCGGCGACCTGGCGTACTCCCCCTCCGCCGCGGCGGGCCGGCCCACGACCAAAGGCGGCGTCAGCGTGGTGCGCACTCCGCGGCGCCGGGCGCAGTTGCGCCGGCTCACCCGGGCCGTGCTTCGCAACAACCGCGTGCGCGCCCGCAGGGCGAGCAAGCCGCGCGCTCTCGGCGCGATCCGCCATGTGATCTACGTCATCAAGGAGAACCGCACCTACGACCAGGTGCTCGGCAACCTCGGCAAGGGCGACGGCGACCCCGCGCTCACGCTGTTCAACGACGATTCGGCGCCCAACCACCGGGAGCTGGCCCGGCGCTTCACGCTGTTCGACAACTTCTACGCCGACGCCGACGTGTCCGCGGACGGCCACAACTGGGCGTTCGGTGCCGCGGTGACCGACTACGTCGAGAAGACGTGGCCGATCAGCTACTCGCCCGGCGCGCGCCGGCGCCAGCGCGCGCGCGACTTCGAGCACGCTTCCTTCGCCGAGCAGTTCTTGAGCGAACCGCTGGCGTTCGATCGGACGATCTTCCGCGGAGCGGCGGCGCCGACGCGCGGCTACCTGTGGGACAACGCCTGGCGCTCGGGGCGCACGTATCGCGACTACGGGATGTTCACCTCGCCCACGGGCGATTGCACCGGAGGCAACACGTCGGACGTGACCCACCTCGACGACCGTCGCTTCGGCGATCACGTCGACGAGCGCTACCCCGGCTTCAACCTCAACTGCTCGGATCATGTGAATCGCGAGCCCGAGTGGGAGAACGAGTTCCACGCCGCGGAGGCGGCCTTCCGCGCCAACCCCTCCAAGGATCCCCTCCCCGCGCTGACGATCATGCGGCTGCCCAGCGACCACACCTGGGGCACGGTCCCCAAGCGCGCCATCCCCGAGAGCTACATGGCTGACAACGACCTCGCCCTGGGGCGGCTCGTCGAGGCGGTCTCCAAGAGCCCGTTCTGGCCCAACACGGCGATCATGGTCACCGAGGACGACGCGCAGAACGGGCCCGACCATGTCGATGCCCACCGCACGCTCGGCTATGTGATCAGCCCATACACGCAGACCGGCCGCGTCGACCACACGCACTACGACACCGCAGGGATGGTCGCGACGGCCGAGAACCTGCTCGGGATGCCGCCGATGACGATCGCCGACCAGCGCGCCACCCGGATGTGGAAGGGCTTCTCGCGGACCCCGGACACCCGCCCCTACGACGCGATCACGCCGTCGGTGATCCCCTACGGCGCGAAGGGGGCGCCCACGAACGCTCCGAGCGCGCCACTCGCCACCGTGTCGTCGCGGTGGAACTTCGCCGTCGAGGACGCCACGCCCGAGATCGGGCTCAACCGGGCGATCTGGAAGTCGGTACGCGGCCGCCGCTCGCAGATGCCCGACCCGCGCCACGGGCTCATCATCGGCTCGCAGCCGGCGGACGCGGACGGCTGACCTGGTGACCCACTAGCGTCCCCGCGGTGACGCTCGCCGTCGCCAGCTTCGCCGAGGGGACCGTGGCGCTCGCCGCGGCGCTCGCGGCCGCCGGGGTGCTCGTGATGCGCGAGCCGCGCGGGCGCGCGCTCGCGATGCCGGTCGCCCTCGTGCTGGCCGCCGGCGCGGTCGCACTGCTGTCGGCATCCTCGATCCAGGACAAGATCGGCACCCGGCCCGGGCTGCTCGCCGCGGCGGCAGCGCTCGGCGGGGTGGCCGTGGCTGCGCTCGCCGTCCTGTTCCACCGCCGCCCGCCGCTGTTCGTGCTGCTGACGATCGCGGCGCTGCCGTTCCGGATCCCCGTGCCGACCGGCAACGACGACACCGCGAGCCTGCTGCTGCCGCTCTACGTCGTGATCGCCGCGGGCTGTGTCGCGCACCTGTGGGAGGTCCTGCGGGGCCGCTCGGAGCCGGTGGAGGCGCTGGAGCCGCGGGCGCGCCGGCTCACGCAGGCGCTCGCGGCGGTGGTGGTGCTCTACGCGCTGCAGGCGCTGTACTCGAGGGACATCGAGCATGCGGTCAAGACGCTCGGCTTCTTCTACGTCCCGTTCGCGGTCGTGCTGCGGCTGCTGCTCGAGGTGCGCTGGTCGCGGCGGCTGCTGCTGCAGGTCGCCGGGGTGACGATCGGCCTGGCGCTGCTGTTCGCCGCCGTCGGCTTCGCCGAGTGGGCCACGGGCCGGCTGCTGATCTCCAACGAGAAGGTGCTCGCCGCCAACGACCTCAAGCCCTACTTCAGGGTGAACTCGCTGTTCTTCGACCCCAATGTCTACGGCCGCTTCCTCGCGCTCGTGATGGTGATGCTCGCCGGCGTGCTCCTCTGGGCCCCCGCGCGCCGCGACATCACGCGCCTCGCGGTCGCGCTCGCGCTGCTGTGGGCGGCGATGGTGCTGACGCTGTCGGAGTCGAGCTTCGCGGCGTTGCTCGTGGGGCTGGCGGTGCTGGCGGCGCTGCGCTGGCGACCGTGGCCGGTCCTCGCGGTGTGCGCCGCCGGGGTCGTCGTCGCGCTGGCGGCGGTGGTGGCCTCGCCCGGGACCGTCGGCCTCAAGACGGACTCGTTCTCGTCGGTCAACGAGGCGTCGAGCGGCCGCGCCAAGCTGATCCGCGGCGGCCTGGAGATGGCGCGCGACCGGCCCCTGACCGGCTTCGGCTCGGGCTCGTTCGCCGACCGCTACCGGGTCCGCGAGCACGTCGTCTCCTCGCGCCTGTCGGCCGAGTCGCACACGATCCCGGTCACGATCGCCGCGGAGCAGGGGGCGATCGGGCTCGTGGGCTACGGCTTCCTGCTCTGGACGGCTTTCGCGGTCGCGTTCGGCGGGCTGCGCGGGACGCTGCGGCGGCTGCCCGCCGGCGTCGTGCTGGTCGGGCGATGCATCGTGGCGGCGGCGTTCTGCGCGCTGCTGCTGCACACCGACGTCTACGCGGCGTTCCTCGAGGATCCGCTCACGTGGACGCTGCTGGCGATGGCCGCGAGGCTGCGGCGGGTGGAGCGCGACGACGCGCCGGCGGCGCCGGCGGACGGGCGTGCCGAAGCCGTTCCGACCTGAGCCCTTTCTACCCTTGACCGGTGCGCCGCCGCATCGTCGTGATCGCCGCGGCCGCTGCGACGGTCCTCGTGGGGGCGGGGGTCGCGGTGGCCGCCTATGTCGCGTACCTCGCGCCCGGGGACGGTCCGCCGACCCCGCAGGCCAGGCTCGAGGCACCCGATCCGGCGCAGCGCGCGGGCCCGAAGCCGGCGCCCAAGCCGCGCGCTGACACCTTCGTCTGGCGCCACTACGGCTACTCCAAGGACCACCGGCGGTTCTTCGCCCCGCCGGCCTCCTTCCGCGGGCCGTTCCTCACGGTCTGGAAGCGCAAGGCCCCCGCGCTGCTCGAGTTCCCGCCCGTGATGGCGCGCGGCTCGCTGTTCCAGCTCGCCGACAACGGCCAGCTGCGGTCCCTGCGCAAGCAGAGCGGCAAGCTGCGCTGGAAGCGCAAGGTCGGGCGGCTGGCGGCCTCCTCGCCGGCGCTCGGCGGCGGGCGGGTCTATGTGACGCTGCTGGAGGGCGGCGGCGGCTCGGGCCGCGGCCGGATCGTCGCGCTGCGCCAGCGCAACGGCAAGCGGCGCTGGTCGCGGACGCTGGCCAGCCGCAGCGAGTCCTCGCCGCTGTTGCACGGCGGGCGGATCTACTTCGGATCGGAGTCGGGCAGGCTCTACTGCCTCGACGCCGACAACGGCCATGTCGTCTGGACCTACCAGGCCGCGGGCGCGATCAAGGGCAGCCCGACGCTCGCCCACGGCAAGCTGTTCTTCGGTGACTACGGCGGGCACGTGCAGGCCGTGCGGGCGTCCAACGGTCACCGCGTCTGGTCGGTCGGCCGCGAGGGCCGGATCTACGCCACCGCGGCCGTCTCCGGCCGCAAGGTGTTCCTCGGCAGCCTCTCCGGCCGCATCTCCGCGTACTCGACGCGCTCGGGCCACCGCGTGTGGTCGCGCGGGACGGGGAGCTACGTCTACGCGTCGGCGGCGGTCAGCCGTGTCCGCGGCGCCGGGCCGACCGTGTTCGTCGGCTCCTACGACGGCCGCTTCTACGCGCTCAACGCGCGCACCGGCGGGACCCGCTGGACCTACCACGCCGGCGGCAGGATCTCCGGCTCGGCGACCGTGATCGGCCGCGTCGTCTACTTCGCCGACCTCGGCCACCGGCACACGATCGGCCTCGGCACCAGCACGGGCGGCGTCAAGTTCCGCCGCCACCAGGGCGCCTACGACCCGGTCGTGTCCGACGGCCGCCGGCTCTACCTGACCGGCAACCACTCGCTGACGGCGCTGCGCCCGCTGCAGCCCCACGGCAAGGCCGCCCGCCAGCGCGCGGCGAAGCGCCGCGCGGGCCGCAAGCGCGCCGCGCGACGGCGGGCCGCGCACCGCGCCGCGCACC
>JBBQLH010000043.1:0-35680 GCA_038327685.1 Solirubrobacterales bacterium | reverse complement strand
CTCCCACGCCCCGGGGATGCGGAAGATCGAGATCTTCTCCGCCGGGTCGTGGCCGAGCTCGATGCAGGCCTTGATCACGCCGCGGGCGACGATGTCCACGCGCGTGTTGGAGACGATCGACATCATCACCGCGATCTTGTCGACGCCGGGCTTCTGGAGCACGAGCTTGGCGAGGCCGCAGGCCTTCGCGACCGACGGGTTGCCGCCGATCTCGCAGTAGTTCGCGGGCTTGCCGCCGTGGGCGCGGACGGCGTCGAACAGCGTCAGCGAGCCGCCGCCGGCGCCGATCACGAGCCCGAGGTCGCCGTCGAACTCGGTCACGTTGCCGGCCACGCCGCGGTGGTCCTGCTGGTCGACGGCCTCGCCGGCGAGCTCGAACGGCGTCGCCTCGCGCGCCTGGCGCGTCTCCTCGTCGCCGACGCCGAGCTCCTCGAGCAGCGCCTTCTGGCGCGGGCGCGCCTCGTTCTCCATGTCCATGTGGGCGTCGACGGCGACGAAGGAGCCGTCGGCGAGCTGGGCGAGCGGGTTGATCTCCGCCAGCGTCATGTCGTAGTCGGTGAACAGCCGGGCGAGGCGGGAGAGGATCGGCGTCAGGCGCGTGAGCGCGCGGCCCGTGACGCCGACGGACGCGATCACCTGCTTGGCCTCGTAGTCGCTGAAGGGCCGCAGGGTGGAGAAGTGGGCGCGGCCGACGTGGTCGGGATGGGTCTCGGCGACCTGCTCGATGTCGATCCCGCCCATGTCGGAGAAGATCAGCACCGGGCGCTTGCGCGTCCCGTCCCAGGTCACGCCCGCGAAGTACTCCTGCGCGACGTCGACGCGCGAGTCCACGAGCACGCCGCGCGGCATGTGGCCGTTGATCTCGAGCTCGAGGATGTCCGCGGCGTGACGTTCCGCCTCGTCGGGCGTGTCGGCGAACTTCACGCCGCCCGCCTTCATCCTCCCGCCGGTCAGCACCTGCGACTTGATGACGGTCGGAGCACCCAGCTCCTCGGCGATCCGTCTGGCCTCCGCCGGTGTTGTGGCGAATCCATGACCGGACACCGGAATACCTGCTTTCGCCACGACCTGGCGCGATTCGAACTCGAAGAACCTCATGCGGCGCGGAACCCTAGCGGCCGGGGGGTTACTAGGCTCACAGCCGTGCTCCGACCTCTGATCGTCGCTCTGCTGAGCCTCGCGCTCCTTCCGGCGGCCGCCTCCGCGGCCATCCTCAACATCGAGGTGACGCCGAAGCACGGCGCCGACTACGGCGAGACGCATGCCATCACCGGAACGCTGACGGGGCCCTACAACGCCCCGCTCGTCGGCCGCGAGGTCCAGCTCGAGATCCGCCGCTACCCCTACAAGGGACGCTTCGCGTCCGTCGCCAAGGCGAAGACTGGGCTCGACGGCCGCTTCGCGTTCCGACGCGCCTTCGACCGCAACCACCAGGTGCGCGTTTTCGCGCCGGAATTCGGGGATCGCAGCGCGGTCAAGCCGGTCTACGTCTTCCCGCGCACGTCGCTCACGTTCTCGCTCGTGCGGCGCAACGTGATCCGCCTCGTCCAGACCTACCGCACGCCCAAGAGCGTCAAGCTGGCCGCGCCCACGCTGTTCTACGTCGGGCGCGCGGGCCAGCCCACGGCGCCGCTCGCGGCGAAGGCGAAGACGAAGCCCGTGATGCGCAAGGGTAAGCGGATCAAGGGCCGCTTCCGCTCGCGGGTGAGCGTGCGGATCCCGGCCGCCTGGCACGGTCGCTTCCGCTACGCGAGCTGCTTTCCCTACAACGGGGGGATGGGCGACCCGCACCTGGGCTGCCCGAAGAAGCGCTACAAATTCTGACCGTGCGCAAGACCTGGCTCACCACGGCGCCCTGTCCGTCGCGCTGTGCCTGTCGGCGGGCGCCGCCGCCGCGGACCTGACGATCTCCTCGAGCCTGCCGCTCGCCGGGAGCGGGCGCGGAGCGGGGCGAGCCCGAGAAGTACTACCCGACCGACGTGCGCACGTTCGGCCGGATCGCGCCGGCCGACCATCTCCAGGCCGCCGCGATTGCCGCGCTGTTGCACGCCCGCGGCGTCAAGCGCGTGTTCCTCGGGTCGGCCCGCGCGGCCGGCTCGTCTATCACCGGACGATCGACAGCAGCCGCTAGAGCGGCCGCGAGAGGAGGTCCGCGAGCGCGGAGCCGAGCGTCGGGGCGATCGACCAGTCGTCGCCGTGGGAGAGGCGGCGCAGCTCGAGCACGACGCCCGGGTCGTGGGCGGCGACGATGACCTCGCAGCCGTAGGAGGTCAGCCGCCGGCACAGCGCCGACAGCTCGACCAGCGCCTCGGTCTCGTAGCGACGCACGCCGCCGAGGTCGAAGACGAACTCGCGCGCCCCGCCGACCGCGGCGTGGGCCGCCAGGTCGTCGACCTGGCGCGCGGCCGCGAACTGACCGCCGGCGTCGACGACGCACGCGCGCTCGCCCAGGCGGCGCGCGGAGGCGACCTCCGGCGGGGCGATCGGCAGCGGCATGATCAGGCGGGTACCCGGGATTCGAGCCCGTAGGCCTCGGCGAGCTCCGGATCCTTGGCCGCGAGCATCTCGGCGAGGTCGACCATCACCCGGCACTGCTTCCAGGTGGCGTCGTCCTGCATCTTGCCGTCGATCATGTGGACGCCGCGCCCGTCGGGGATCGCCTCGATGACCCGGCGGGCGAAGATCACCTCGTCCGGCTCGGGGCTGAAGACCTTCTTGGCGAGCGCGATCTGGGCCGGATGCAGCGACCAGGCGCCGACGCAGCCCATGAGGAACGCGGCGCGGAACTGCGCCTCGCAGCCGTCGAGGTCGCGGATGTCGCCGAACGGCCCGTAGAACGGGAGGATCCCCGTGGCGGTGCAGGCGTCGACCATGCGGCCGATCGAGTAGTGCCAGAGGTCCTGCTGGGCGCTGACCCGCGGCGCGTCGGGGTTCTCGGGGTCGGGATCGGAGAGCACGCGGTAGCCGGGGTGGCCGCCGCCGACGCGGGTCGTCTTCATGCGCCGCGACGCGGCGAGATCGGCCGGGCCGAAGCTCATGCCCTGCATGCGCGGACTGGCCTGGGCGATCGCCTCGAGGTTGGTGACGCCGAGCGAGGTCTCGAGGATCGCGTGCACGAGGATCGGGTGCTCGAGCCCGGCCCGCGCCTCGAGCTGGGCGAGCAGGCGGTCGACGTAGTGGATGTCCCACGGCCCCTCGACCTTCGGGACCATGATCACCGACAGGCGGTGACCGATCTCGCTCACGAGCGTCGTGATGTCGTCGAGCGCCCACGGGCTCTCGAGCGCGTTCACACGCGTCCACAGCGCGGTCTCGCCGAGGTCGACCTCACGCCCGACGCGCACGAGGCCGGCGCGCGCCGCCTCCTTGTTCTCGACGGCGATCGCGTCCTCGAGGTTGCCGAGCAGGATGTCGGCCTTCTGGGCCAGATCGGGGAGCTTGCCGACGATCTTCTCGTTGCTCGGGTCGAAGAAGTGGATCATGCGGCTGGGCGTCACGGGGATCTCGAGCACCGGGTCGGGCGCGCCGACGGCGAGGGGCTTGGCGAAGTCACGGGGATTGCGCATAGGTGGCCATGAATCTAGCGGCGGACCGGTGCGCCATGATCTCGCCCCATGAGCACAGAAACCCCTGCTGTCGAAACCGGTCAGGCCGCCCGCGAGGCGACCGGAGCCCACCCTTACGGGCGCTATCTCGAGGAATTCGAGGTCGGCGCCGTCTATAAGCACTGGCCCGCCAAGACGGTGACCGAGGCCGATGACCACCTGTTCTGCCTCATCACCATGAACCACCACCCGCTCCACATCAACGACGTCTACGCCGGCCAGAGCCAGCAGGGCCGCAACGTCGTCGTGGGCCCGCTCGTCTACTCGCTCGCGCTCGGGATGAGCGTCTCCGACGTCTCGGGCAAGGCGATCGCCAACCTCGCGACGGAGGAGCTCAAGCACCCGGCCCCCGTCTTCCACGGCGACACGCTGTTCTGCGAGTCCGAGGTGCTCGAGGTCAAGGAGTCCAGATCCAAGGCGGACCGCGGCACCGTGCGGGTTCACACCCGGGTCCTGAACCAGCACGGGGTGCTCGTGGCGGAGTTCAAGCGGCTCGTGCTGGTCCCGCGCAAGGAGGCGGGTGCGACGCCCGCCGAGGGCGATGTCGAATAAGTTCGGTACTGAACAATCGCTTCGCCCCGAAACAGGAGCTGATCTGAACCCGTGAGCAATACGACTGTCCCGACGCGCAACCAATCCCTTGTGAGATGGGTCGACGAGGTGGCCGCGGTCACCCAGCCGGATGCCGTGCACTGGTGCGACGGCAGCGCCGAGGAGTACGACGCGCTGGCTCAGGACCTCGTCGACGCCGGGGCGTTCGAGAAGCTCTCCGAGGCCAAGCGCCCGAACTCCTATCTGGCGCTCTCGGACCCCAGCGACGTGGCGCGCGTCGAGGACCGGACGTTCATCTGCTCCCAGCGCGAGGAGGACGCCGGGCCGACGAACCACTGGGCCGACCCGGCGGAGATGCGCGAGAAGCTCAACGATCTCTTCACGGGCGCCATGAAGGGCCGCACGATGTACGTCGTGCCGTTCTCGATGGGGCCGCTCGGCTCGCCGATCGCCGAGATCGGCGTCCAGCTCACGGATTCCGCCTACGTGGCGGTCAGCATGCGGATCATGACCCGCATGGGGGCCGCGGCGCTGGACCAACTCGGCGAGGACGGCGCGTTCGTGCCCTGCCTGCACACGCTGGGCGCGCCGCTGGCCGAGGGCGAGGAGGACGTCCCGTGGCCGTGCAACGACACGAAGTACATCGCCCACTTCCCCGAGACGCGCGAGATCTGGTCCTTCGGCTCGGGCTACGGCGGCAACGCGCTGCTGGGCAAGAAGTGCTTCGCCCTGCGGATCGCGAGCGTGATGGCGCGCGACGACGGCTGGATGGCCGAGCACATGCTGATCCTCAAGCTGACCTCGCCGGAGGGTGAGTCCAAGTACGTCACGGGCGCCTTCCCCTCGGCCTGCGGCAAGACGAACCTGGCGATGCTCATCCCGACGCTCGAGGGCTGGACGGTCGAGACGGTCGGCGACGACATCGCATGGATGAAGTTCGGCGAGGACGGCCGCCTGTGGGCGATCAACCCGGAGGCGGGCTTCTTCGGCGTCGCGCCGGGCACGGGTCACGAGACCAACCCCAACGCCATGGCGACGATCGAGAAGAACACGATCTTCACCAACTGCGCCATGACGGACGACGGCGACGTCTGGTGGGAGGGGATGACCACGGAGCCGCCGGCGCGCGCGATCGACTGGAAGCGCAACGACTGGACGCCCCAGTCCGGCGAGCCGGCCGCCCACCCCAACGCGCGCTTCACCACGCCGGCCGCGCAGGACCCGGCGATCGCGCCCGACTGGGAGGACCCCAAGGGCGTCCCGATCGACGCGATGCTGTTCGGCGGGCGCCGCTCGACCGTCGTGCCGCTCATCCACGAGGCCTTCGATTGGGAGCACAGCGTCTTCCTCGGCGCCCAGATGTCCTCGGAGACCACGGCGGCGGCGGCCGGGGAGGTGGGCAAGCTGCGCCGCGACCCGATGGCGATGCTGCCGTTCTGCGGCTACCACATGGGCGACTACTGGGCCCACTGGCTCAGGATCGGCGAGCGCGACGGCGCCAAGCTGCCGAAGGTCTTCTACGTCAACTGGTTCCGCAAGGACCTCGAGTCCGAGCGCTTCCTCTGGCCCGGCTTCGGCGAGAACTCGCGCGTGCTGGAATGGGTCTTCCGGCGCTGCGACGACGCCGTCGAGGCGGTCGACACGCCGATCGGCCGCGTGCCGACCCCGGGCTCGCTCAACACCGACGGGCTCGACATGCCCGAGGACGAGCTCAAGCAGATCCTCGCCGTCGACGCCGAGCAGTGGAAGGCCGAGATCCCGCCGATCCGCGAGTTCTTCGACACCTTCGGCGACCGCCTGCCGGCTGAGATCAGCGCCCAGCTCGACGCGCTGGAGGAGCGCTTGAACCAGGGATGAGATGACTGCCGGGGCGACCCTGCTCGATCTGATCGGTGAGCGCACCTCCGCGGAGCGCGCCCCGGCGGTCCGCGCCTTCGCGGAGGCGTTCCTGCGCCGCCTGGCCGCCGACGGGGACGGCGACGGGCTGGTTCCCGAGGCCCTGTGCGGCGAGATCGTCGGCCTGTTCGAATTCGCCTCGGCCCGCGGCGAGCAGCCGATCGCGGTGCGGGCCTTCACGCCGACGGTCGAGGAGCACGGCTACGAGACGCCGGGCTCGGTGGTCGAGACCAATACGGAGGACTGGCCGTTCCTGGTCGACTCGGTCAGCGCCGAGCTGCGGGCGCGCGGCCTGCGCATCCAGCGCGTGCTGCATCCGATCCTGGGCATCGAGCGCGACGCGGACGGCGGCATCGCCGCCGTCCTGCACCCGCGCGAGGCGTCGCGGCGCGAGTCGGTCATGCACTTCGACCTCGACCGGCGGCTGGGGGGCGAGGCGCTCGCGGAGCTCGAGGAAGCGCTGCGCGCCGTGCTCGACGATGTGCACCGCGCGGTCAAGGACTTCCCCGCGATGGCCGACCGCTCGCGCCGGATGGTGCAGCTCGCGGGGGCCGGGACGTCGCGCTACCCCGATGACGAGGTCGACGAGACGGTCGCCTTCCTCGAGTGGCTCCTGCACGACAACTTCATCTTCCTGGGCTTTCGCGAGTACCGCTTCACCGACGGGCAGATCACCGTCGTCCCCCACTCGGGGCTGGGGATCCTCGCCGACACGGAGAGCTCGTCCTACGCCGAGCCCGTCCCGATCGACTCGCTCCCGCCCGACGTGCGCGAGCGCGCGCTCGAGGGCGACCTGCTCATCGTCTCCAAGACGAACCGGCTCTCGCGCGTGCACCGGCGCGTGCGACTCGACTACGTGGGCGTGCGCAGGATCTCCGCCGCGGGCGCGATCGTGGGCGAGGCGCGGATGCTCGGCCTGTTCACCACCAAGGCCTACGCCGAGCCCTCGAGCCAGACGCCGCTGCTGCACCGCAAGCTGCGCCAGATCCTGCGCTCCGAGGATCTGATCGAGGGCTCCCACGACTACAAAGCCGCGGTCTCGCTGTTCGACTCGTTCCCCAAGGACGAGCTGTTCGCGGCCTCGACGGACGACCTCCGCGGGGCGGTCGTGGCGCTGCTCGCGCTGCAGGGCGAGCAGGTGCGGCTGCTCGGCCGCCGCGACCCCGACGGGCGCAGCGCCTCGCTGATCGTCGCTCTCCCTCGCTCGCGCTACGACGGCGAGCTGCTCGAGCGCCTGATCGACCACTTCCGCGAGCGCTTCAGCACCCCTGCCGTCGACTCCCACCTCGTGCTCGGCGAGGGCGACCGCGTCCAGGTCCACTTTCGCGTGCACGCCTCCGCCGGCCTGCCCGACCTCGACTTCCGCGAGCTCGAGCGCGAGGTCGTCGCGCTCACCCGCACCTGGGACGACGAGCTGCGCGACCGCCTGATCGCGCGCCACGGCGAGGCTCAGGGCCGCGCGCTCGCCGCGCAGTGGGCGCCGCGCTTCCCGCGCTACTACAAGGCGTCGCGCAGCCCGGAGCTGGCGCTGCACGACATCGGCTGCTTCGTTCGCCTCGAGACGCTGGGCGAGCCGTTCGTGGTCGGCCTGCAGAACGAGACCGACCAGAGCGGCGAGCGCACCCGCGTCGGCCTCTACAAGTCGAGCGGCAAGGTCGAGCTCGCCGAGGCGATGCCGATGCTCGAGGACCTCGGCCTGCGGGTGATCGAGGAGGTCCCGACGCGGCTCAAGGGCGGCGACGGCGAGACCTGGGTCCAGGACTTCGGGGTGCTCGCCCCGGGCGACCGGCCGGTCGACCTCGAGGGCTACGGCGCGCGCGTGGCCGACTGCATCTCCGCGGTCTGGCGCGGCGACGCCGAGTCCGACTCGCTCAACCGGCTCGTGCTGGCGGCGGGGCTCGACTGGCGCCAGATCGAGATCCTGCGCGCCTACCGCAAGTACCGCCAGCGGGTCGGCTCGCGCTTCACCGAGAGCTACCAGAACGACGTGCTGGCGACGAACGCCGCGCTGACCCAGAAGCTCGTGCACCTGTTCGAGCTGCGCTTCGACCCCGAGCGCGAGCGCGACGAGGACGCCGAGGCGCAGCTGCGCGAGCAGATCATCAGCGGGCTCGACGAGGTCGAGTCGCTCGACGACGACCGCATCCTGCGCAACCAGCTGGGGCTGATCGAGGCGACCCTGCGCACCAACGCCTACCGCCGCGGCCGCGGCGCGATCGCGTTCAAGCTGCGCTCGGCCGACGTGCCCGCGATCCCGCAGCCGGCGCCGCTGATGGAGATCTACGTCTACTCGGCCGCCATGGAGGGCATCCACCTGCGTGGCGGCCGGATCGCGCGCGGCGGGATCCGCTGGTCCGACCGGCAGGACTACCGCACCGAGGTCCACGGCCTGATGCGCGCCCAGCTGACCAAGAACGCCCAGATCGTTCCCGAGGGCGCCAAGGGCGGCTTCTACCTCAAGCAGCGCCCCAGCGACCCGGGCGAGCTGCGCGAGGAGGTCCAGCGCCAGTACGTGGCCTACGTGCGCGCGCTGCTCGACGTCACCGACAACCGCGTCGACGGCGCGGTCGTGCACCCGCCCGACACGCGCGTCCTCGATGACGACGACACCTACCTCGTCGTCGCGGCCGACAAGGGCACGGCGACGTTCTCGGACACCGCCAACGCCGTCGCCGAGGAGTACGGCTTCTGGCTCGGTGACGCGTTCGCCTCAGGCGGCTCGAGCGGCTATGACCACAAGAAGCTCGGCATCACCGCGCGAGGCGCCTGGGAGTCGGTCAAGCGCCACCTGCGCGAGCTCGAGATCGACCCGGCGAGCGACCCGTTCACCGTCGTCGGGATCGGCGACATGTCCGGCGACGTATTCGGCAACGGGATGCTGCTCTCGGACCGCATCCGCCTCGTCGGCGCCTACGACCACCGCCACATCTTCATCGACCCCGACCCGGATCCCGACGTCGGCTTCGCGGAGCGGCGACGGCTGTTCGACCTCGCGGGCTCTTCGTGGAACGACTACGACCGGGCGGAGATCTCCGAGGGCGGCGGCGTCTGGCCGCGCCGGGCCAAGTGGATTCCGCTGTCCGAGGCGGCCCAGCGGGCGCTCGGGATCGAGGACGAGGCGCTGGCGCCCAACGACCTGATCCGGGCGATCCTGCGCGCGCCCGTCGACCTGCTCTGGAACGGCGGCATCGGCACGGTCGTGAAGGCCTCCGACGAGTCCGACGATGCGGCCCAGGACCGCGCGAGCGACGCCATCCGCGTCGACGCGTCCGAGCTGCGCTGCCGGGTCGTGGGGGAGGGCGGCAACCTCGGCCTCACGCGCCGCGCGCGGGTCGAGTTCGCCCGCGCGGGCGGCCACATCAACGCCGACTTCATCGACAACTCCGCCGGCGTCGACTGCTCCGACCACGAGGTCAACCTCAAGGTGCTGCTCGGGCTGGCCGAGCGCGCCGGCGAGCTCACCCGGCCCGACCGCGACGCGCTGCTGCGCGACGTCACCGACGAGGTCGTCGAGCACGTCCTCTACGACTCCTTCCTGCAGGCGCAGATCATCGCCCAGGAGGCGCGGCGCTCGAGCTCGCGCCTCGACGCCTACGAGGACCTGATGGTCGCCCTCGAGGAGGACGGGATGCTCGACCGCGTCTCGGAGGCGCTGCCGTCGGGCGAGGAACTGGCCGAGCGGCGCCGCGCGGGCCGCGGCCTGGAGCGGCCGGAGCTGTCGCTGCTGCTGACCTACGCGAAGCGGCGAGTGAAGGGCTCGCTGCTGAAGTCCGAGTTCCTCGAGGACCCGTGGCTGGAGCGCGACCTGCGCACCTACTTCCCGCATCCGGTGGTCGAGCGCTTCGGCGGCCTGCTCGGCGAGCATCCGCTGCGGCGCGAGCTGATCGCGACGATCAACGCCAACCTCGTGGTCAACGCGCTCGGCCCCGTCTTCGTCTCCCAGCTCGTCTCCGAGCGGGGCGCGCGCCCGGCGGAGGTCGTGCGCGCCTACCGGATCGCCCGCGAGGTCACGGGCGCCGAGGCGGACTGGGAGGCGATCGAGAGCCTCGAGGGGCAGGTCGAGCCCGAGGTGCAGGCCGAGCTCATGGGCGGCATCGACGGGCTCGTGGACGCGGTCACCCGCTGGTATCTCTCCGAAGGGCACGCCGGTGACCTGGCGTCCACGATCGAGACCGGCCGCGAGGGCTTCTCGCGGCTCGCGGCAGCGGCGCCCGGGCTCGGCGGCGAGGAGCTCCACGCGGCCCGCCGGGCGATCTCCGACCGCCTGATCGCGGCCGGCGTCTCCGAGGGCCTGGCGACGGCCCACGCGCTGCGGCCGGGCCTCGTACACGCGCCGGCGGTGACCGCGGTGGCCACGGCGACCGGCCGGGAGGTCGAGGACGTCGCGAGGGTGTTCGTGGCGATCGGCGAGCGCCTCCCGCTCAACGAGCTCGAGGAGGCGCTGGACGCGCTCCCGGCCACCCGGCGGATGGAGCGCTGGGCGCTGCAGGCGGTGCGCGAGGACGCGCGCCGCGTCCGCCGCGAGATCGCCGAGCGCGCGCTCGCGGCCGGCCCGGACGCGGGGCCCGAGGAGGCGCTGCTGCGCTTCCTGGCCGGGCACGAAGAGGACCTCCGGCGGCTCGACGCGTTCATGCGCACGCTCTCGCGCGAGGGGTCGGCGGACATCGCCGGGATCGCGCTGGCGGTCCGCCAGCTCCGCTCGCTGCCGGAGGGCTGAGGCGAACGTCAACTGCGGCTGGGTAGGAGGTGGGTCCGAACCGCCGGGGGCGACGAGTGTCGTCTCCGCCCCCGTATGCGGGGTAGAGACGACACTCGTCACGACCCGCGGGCGGTCGAACCTCTGTCCGCACCAGCCGCCGTTGACGTTCGCCGGCGCCGTAGTCAGATCGCGACCACGCCATCTCCGATGCGGATGACGCCGTCCGAGACCACGTCGGCGCACAGGCCGCCCCGGTGGACCAGTTCCCGCAGCAGCCGCGGCTCGGTGAGGCGCTGGAGGTGGGCGCAGGGCTCGCACAGCCGCTGGCCCTCGCACTCGACCTCGCCGACGCGGAAGCGGCGCCCGACGAGCGCGTTGAGGTCGATGCCGCGCGTGACCACGTTGCGCCGCGGGACCTCGGGCGCGACGCCGAGCTCGTCGACGACCTCGGCCTCGATGAGCGTGAGGTCGTGGCCGCGCGAGTGCGGGTTGGAGAACGTGCCCTCGCCGCCGGCGTAGCGGTCGCCCTCGAGCCCGCGGCCGGCGTGGGCGGTGGCCTGCTCGACGACCGCCATCGGCGCCTCGGCCGCCGCGGCGATCGCGATCGCCACCACGGTGCCAGAGCCGCGCGCCCCGACGCCGCCGGCCTGCGCCCACAGCGCGGCGTCGTAGGGGGCGATAATGTAGCCGGCCTCGACGTCCTCGAAGCTCCCGCCGAGCGGCGCCCAGGCGAGGCCGCCCGGCGGCGTGCCGTAGGCGACCGCCGCGACGCCGCCTCGCAGCAGGGCGATCCACGGGCCCGGCCAGCCGAACTCGCGCGGCGACTCGATCGGCACGAGCCCGAGACCGCGGCGCGCGAGCCACATGCGCCACTCCGTCCACGGCTCGGGGTGGCCGGCGGCCGGAGCGGGGACCTCGTCGGTCTCGACCTCGAGGATCGCGGCCAGGCAGGCCGCGACGGAGCGGGTGAGCGGGGGGAGCGAGTCGTCGGGGACGCGGGCGGTGCGCACCCTCAGGACTCTTGCACGAGGGTGTCGCCGGTCGGCGAGCGCACGTAGAGGACCACGCGGCCGACGCGGTGGGCGTTGACGAGGCCGGCGTCGCGCAGCACGGAGAGATGCTGGGAGACGCTGCCCGGCGAGAGCTCGAGCGCGCGGGCGAGCTCGGTGGTCGAGCGGGGTGCGTGCAGGGCGGCGAGCACGGACGCGCGGCGCCCGCCGAGCAGGGCGGCGAGTGCCGCGGGCGGTGCGGCGCGGCCCGGCTCCCACAGCGACGCGATCCCGCGCGCCGGGTAGACGACGAACGGCTGCCACGGCGCCTCGATCGAGGCGGCCGGCCGCGGCCAGATGAACGCGCTCGGGACGAACAGCAGCCCGCGGCCTCCGAGGTCGAGGTGGCCGTCGAACGGCATGTCGATGAAGAGCGTGTCGTCGGCGAAGCGCAGCTCGGGGTGGATGTCGGCCAACAGGCGCTGCGCGCCGCCGTCGGCGACCTGGCGCGCGCGGTACAGGACGTCGCCCTCGAGCAGCGCGCGGATCCGCGGCCAGTGCGGGGCGAGGGCGCGCGCCCAGTAGGCCCGGACGACCTCGGCGAGGGCGGCGACCGCGGCCGGCGGATCGTCGTCGAACGGTCGCAGCTCTGGCGGCAGCGGCGCCGGCGCGTACACGCGCCGCACCTCGGCGCGCACCTGGTCGGCGGGCGTCGCGAGCATCTCGGCGAGCTCCGCCTCGAGGTCGCCGAGCGGGCTGCTCGGCGGCGGGTTGATGAAGTCCGGCGTGTAGGCGCGAGAGCGCTGGAGCGCGCGCAGCACGCCGATGTCGAGGTCGGCGACGCGCTCGCGGGTCGCGACGACCCAGGGGAGGTGCAACGCCTTCGCCTCGGGGTGATCGAGCGCCCGCACGCTGTTGTGGAGCTCCATCAAGGGCGAGATCGCGAAGCGCACGTTCGCGACGTCCTCCGGCCCGAAGCGGAAGCTGATCATTCAGGTGAGTCTAAATCTCTTTGCTCGCGGCGCCGGCGGCCCGAGCCTGTGCCGATGACCGACGACCGACATCTCCGATGGGACGGCTGCACGAACGTGCGCGACCTCGGTGGCCTGCCGACCGGCGACGGCGGCGAGATCCGCCGCGGGGCGATCATCCGCGCCGACGCGCTCGACCGTCTGAGCGCCGGGGGCTGGGCGGCGCTCGAGGCGCACGGCGTGCGCACGGTGATCGACCTCCGCAACCACGACGAGCTCGGCACGGTCGTCGCGCCCCGGCCGGCCGCCCTCACCACCCTCCACCTCCCGCTCGACGGCGTCGAGAACACGGCGTTCTGGCAGGACTGGCACGGCCGCCCGGAGTTCGGGACGCCGATCTACTACCGCCCGTTCCTCGACCACTTCCCCGAGCGCACCGCCGCGGTGTTCACCGCGATCGCCCACGCCGCGCCCGGCGGGATCGCCGTCCACTGCGGGATCGGCCGCGACCGCACCGGCCTGATCGCGATCATGCTGCTCGCGCTGGCCGGTGTCGGCCCGGAGGAGATCGCCGCCGACTACGCGCTCAGCGAGGACCGCGTGCCGTTCGGCAGGGTCGGGACGTTCTACGAGGACAACATCACGAGTCCGGCCGAGGTCATCACCGCGATGCTCTCCGAGATCGACGTCGAGGCCTACCTGCGCGCCGCGGGCGTCAGCGCCGGCGACCTGGCGGCGATCCGGGCCCGGCTCAGGCGCTGAGCGGGCCCGCGTGGCGGCGCAACGCCTCGGCCCACGGCTCGAGGTCGGCCTCGAGGCGATCGGGGTCGAAGGAGAACGGCGGCGGGTGCTCGCCCGCGGCCTCGAGCACGTCGCGGAGCGAACGGCCGGCGCGCGGCTCGGGGCGCTCCGCGCCTTCGAGCGGGCCGAGGCGGATGTCGAAGCTGCGCTCGCGGTCGTCGAGCGCGACGATCACGAACCCCGAGGCGTTGCGGTAGACGAGCTGGGGCTGCCAGCGGAAGCCCGTGGGGATCTCGAGCTCGCAGCCGTGATCGCGCTCGAGGAAGCCGAACGCGGCCGGGCCCTGCTCGATGAAGCGGTCGACGAGGCTCAGTGCTGTTGGTCGCCGGTCGCGGCGGGAGGACGGGACTCCTCGGCGAGCGACGTGATCGTGAGCATGCCGCGCGCCGCGTCCTCGAGGACCCCGCTGGCCTCTTCGGAGGAGCGGGCGTAGAGCTCCACGAGCAGGTGGACGACGATCTGCTCGTCGTCGTGCTTGTGGAAGCGCACGTGGGTGAAGAACTCGCGCGTGCCGTGGTCGCCGAACGCCGCGTAGGCGAGCGAGTCCGCCGCCTCAGGCCCCGAGCAGGTCTCAACCGCGTCGGCGTCGACCGTGACGGTGCACGAGGCCACCCACGGGGTGCCGGCCACCATCCGCTCCCAGCGGTCCTCGACCGGCTCGATGCGGCCGTTGTGGAACGCGAGGTGCGGCTGGTCGTGCATGCAGTCGAGGCACTGCACGACGGCCTCCTGCAGCTCGTCGACGACCTCGGCGCGCTCGCCGGTGATCGGATCGATGCGGTGAATGCCCTCGTAGTGGACCTGGACCTCGAGCTCCTGCGACCAGCAGCGGTAGCAGCGGAGCCAAGACCCCACCATCTGCGGCTGGGGAGAACCCTCCATCGCAGCCATTCTATGCTGCGCCGGTGAGCGGCACGGTGCTCTACGAGCGCGACGCGGTCGCGACCCTCACTTTGAGCCGCCCGGAGCGTCTCAACGCGATCGTGCCCGAGCTGATCGACGACCTCGAGGCCGCGCTCGCCCGTGCCGAGGCCGACGACGAGATCCGCGTCGTGCGCCTGCGCGGCGCCGGGCGCGCCTTCTGCGCGGGCTACGACATCGGGTGGGGCGCGGACTCGATGCAGGCGGCCGAGGCGGGGGAGCCCTGGGACCCGATCGCGGACCAGCGGATGATGTCGCGCTACGTGCGCGCCTACATGCGGCTGTGGCGCTCGCCGCGGCCGGTGATCGCGCAAATCCACGGCTTCTGCGTCGGCGGCGGCACCGACCTCGCGCTGTGCTCGGACCTGATCGTGTGCGCCGACGACTGCCGGATCGGCTATCCGCCGGCGCGCGTCTGGGGCTCGCCGACGACCGCGATGTGGATCTACCGCCTCGGGGCGGAGCGCGCCAAGCGCCTGCTGCTGACGGGCGACGCGCTCGATGGCCGCCGCGCGGTCGAATGGGGGCTCGCGTCGGAGTGCGCGCCCGAGTCCGAGCTCGACGCCGCCGCCCGTCACACGCCGGAGGGCGTCGCGTTCACGCGCGCGGCGATGGAGGACGTCCGCGCCGCCGTTGCCCGCCGCGACGCGCCGTTCGGTGACTACGGGCAGGCGGGCCGGTGAGGCGCGCCTCGGCGCTGGCCGCGCTCGCGCTCGTGATCGCGGGCTGCGGGGCGAGCGGGCCGACCGCCGAGGAGCAGGTGCGCACCACCCTCACCGCCTTCATCCGCGCCACGGCGTCGAAGGACTACCAAACGCTCTGCGACCGATTGCTCGCCCCGTCGCTCATCGCCAGCCTCAAGAAGATCGGCCTCCCGTGCGAGATCGCGCTCCAGCAGGGGCTCGCCGACGTGCGCCAGCCGCGGCTGATCGTGGGCGCGGTGACCGTCACCGGCAAGACCGCGGTCGCCGAGGTGCGCACCAGCGCCGAGGGCCAGGCGCCGTCGAAGGACACCGTCGAGCTCGAGCGCACCGACGCGGGCTGGCGCATCGCCTCGCTGGCCACGCCGTCCGGGCCCGCGCCCGCGCCCTAGGGGTTGCCTTTCCGCTTAGCGGGGGGTTGCGCAAACCTGAAATCCGGGGCAAGGTTTGGCCAGGCGCATCGAGGCGCGGACGACAGGGAGGGCGCGTGAGGTTCAAGGGTGGGATCGTCGGGTTGGCCATGCTGGTGACGCTGGTCGCCGTCCCGGCCGCGTCTGCGTCGACGGCCTCGCTGCGAGACGGCGTCAACGGCACCGTCGTCTACCGGGGCGATCCCGATGCGGACTCGGTGACGCTGAGCCACTTCGTCGACGACCGCGGCAACTCGAACCCGAACGACGACATCCCGTACTACCTCGTCAGCGACAGCGGGATCACGTCCGGCGCGGGCTGCGTACAGGTCACGTCGAGCATGTCGGCCTGCCGCGTCACCGAGGGGCTCAAGCCCTACGACATCGCGACCGGCAGTGGCGACGACACGGTCACCTTCGACGCCGCCAGCGCCACGCGCGGCGACACGAGCGGCGGCACCGCCGACCTGGGTCCGGGCGCGGACCGTTTCACCGGCCCGAACTCGGGCGCCTCGGCCGACGCGGTCAAGGGCGGCGACGGCGCCGACACGATCGACGGCGGCGCGGGGAACGACGGCATCGACGGCGGCACGGGCGCGGACCTGGTGAGCGGTGGTCCGGGCAATGACCTCCTCGGCGGCGGCGACGGCGCCGATCACGTGAACGGGAACGACGGGGCCGACCGGGTGGGCGGCGGCGCCGGCAACGACCAGGTCGCGGGCGAGGCCGGGAACGACACCGTCGACGGCGGCCCCGGTGACGACGAGCTCGAGTTCGGCGCGGCCGACGTCGCGCCCGGGGTCGGCGTCGACGCGGACGACCTGCACGGCGGCGACGGCGTGGACCGGCTCAGCTACAACGATCACCCCGCCGGGATCAAGCTCACGCTCGACGGGCAGCCCGGCGACGGCAGCACCGGCGAGGGCGACAACGTCCACGACGACATCGAGACCGTCATCGGCACCACCCTGAACGACGTGATGACCGGCGACGACCTCGGTCAGGACCTCTACGGACACGCCGGCCAGGACACGATCGACGGCGGCGGCGGCGACGATCTCCTCAACGGCGGCTCGGGCGAGGACGTCATCCGCGGTGGCGGGGGCGATGACACGCTCGAGGGCTCGGCCGACGGCGACTTCCTCGACGGCGGGTCCGGCCGCGACCTGTTCGAGGGCGACAACGAGTGCACCGCCTCGCCGTGCACCGGCGGCTCCGATGAGATCCAGGCCCGAGACGGCGAGCAGGACACGGTCAACTGCGGGGTCGGCGCCGACTCGGCGGTCGTCGACGCGATCGACATCGTCGCACTCGACACCCAGCAGGGCTGCGAGAACGTCGACCGCCCCGGTGCGGGCGCGGCGCCCGGAGCGCCGGGCACGGCGGCGGCGCTCCCCAGCATGCGCGTCCGCGGCTCCCGGGCGATGCAGACGCTGCTGAAGCGCGGGCTGCGCGTCGACGTCACCTGCCCCGCCGCCTGCCGCATCCGCGCGCGGCTGATCCTGCGCAAGACGGTCGTGGCGAGCGCGAGGCGGACCCGGATCACGGGCGCGGTCACGCGGCTCCGGCTGAAGGCGAATCGCGACGGCAGGCGCCGGCTCAAGCGCCGCACGAAGGTCCGGTTGACGCTGGTCGTCGACGTGACCGACAGCGCCGGCCAGGCGACGACGCTGGCGCAGCGGCTCACGCTCAAGAAGGCCAAGCCCGCGAAGAGGAAGAAGACGGGCTGAGCGCGCCGTCAGTGGTGGTGCGGCGCGTGCGGCATGCGGTGACGTCGCGCGCCTGAGCCGGGCGGCCCGACGTGCCGCACCGGCCCGACGGAGGCGCCGTAGCCGCCGCGGCCCTTCAACAGCACGACGCGAGCGGCATAGCGGCCGGGCGGGCTGATGACGAAGGACGCCCGCGAGTGGCGGTCGACGCGCGTGTGGGCGACCTGGCGCCAGCGGTAGCGCTCGCGCGAGTAGAGCTGGAGAGCGGCCGGGGCGCCGGCCTGCGCGGGCCGGGCGAGGGCGCGGATCGCGACGCGGCCGCCCTTGAGCCGCCGCACGCTGGTCACCAGCCGCGCGCCGACCGGGAGCGGAAGCGGAAGGCTCGGGTCGCCGGCCGCGACCGCCCGGTAGACGCCGGGACGGGTCGGGACCACCCGCGCGCGGAACGACCCGTCGCCCGCGACGGGGACCGTGATCACCAGCGCCCAACTGCCGTCGGGCTGCCGCTGCTCGATCGTCACGGCGCCCACGCCCCCCGGAGCCTGCCCTTGCAGCACCGCCGGCTGCCCGGCCGCCACGACCCCATCCGGCCCCTGGAGCTGGAACGCGTAGATGTCGAGCGAGCCCGCCATGAACGGATGGATCGTGCAGCGGTAGGCGACGTGGCCGCTGTGCTGGAACGTGACCGAGAACCGGGCGCCGGGCGCCATCAGCCCGCTCTCGAAGGCGCCGCCGAGCGCGGCGACGTCGTGCCCGACGGCGTCGGAGTTCGTCCACGTGACGGTGTCGCCGATGAGCACCGTCGTCGAGGGCGGGGTGAAGAACTTGGCGGGCATGTTCACGACATGCTCCCTGGCGCCCGCGGGGGCGGCGGCGAGCGCGAGGCCGGCGGCGGCGAGCGCGAGTGCGAGCCTCATCGCCGCACGCGGTAGAGGCCGATCATCCCGCGCATCATGTGCTGCTCGACGTGGCAGTGGTAGAGCCACGTCCCGGGCCGGTCCTCCTTGATGCGGAAGGAGAAGCTCTCGGCCGGGCCGACCGTCTTCGTGTCGATCGAGGTGCCGTCGGGGTCGCGCCAGCGATGCCCGTGGACGTGGAAGGTGTGGTGCTCGTCGCCGAGCGCGAGGACGTCCCATTGCACCGAGTCGCCGACGCGCGAGTGCAGTACCGGCGTGTTGCCGATGAACGCGCGGCCGTTGATCGTCTCGAAGCCGAGCGTCGACTCGAAGAAGGTCACGAACTCGCGGTCGGCGCGTGGCACGCCGCGCGGCAGGATCGAGACCCCGCCGTACATTCCGCCCGCGATCGACTCCATCATCGACGGCGAGTGGTCGTGGTAGGGCCACACGCCCGCGGAATCGGTGCCGGCCCGCAGCTGGTAGGTGAAGGTCTTGCCGGGCATGACGTCGCCGCCCTCCCCGGAGAAGCCGGGGATGAACGAGCCGTCGGAGCCGAACGGGTAGTGCACGCCGTGGAAGTGCATGGAGTGCGGCCGCTTGAAGGCGGTGTCCATGTTCTTGAAGTGCACGAACAGGTCATCGCCCACGCGCGCCTTGATCAGCGGCCCGGGGATGCGGTCCTGGTGGGCCAGCGGCCGCTTCCAGTTGCGCGTGTAGCGCTTGTAGACGACGGTGTCCATCGTCGTCTTGTCTGGCGTGAAGCGCTCTCCCTCGATCGGGTTGCGCTCGTTGGGTACGACGTTCCATGTCGTGGGTGCCGCGGCGATCCAGAACTCGCGCTTCACCGCCGGCGCCGGCGCCGGGAACACCGCGAGGGCGATGATCCCGGCGCCGGCCGCTGCCAGCTTTCTCATCCGACGACGATCTGCCCCTTCATGAAGGGGTGGATCAGGCAGATGTAGCTGTAGGTGCCTGCCTTGTTGAACGTCACCGTGGCGCTCGGCGGCGACGGCGTCGCCGCGTCGCGGTCGATGATGCCCGCGTTCAGGAACCCGTTGCCGTGGCTCGTGCCGTCATAGGCAGGGAGCGTCGGCACGTCGCTGGGGAACGCGATGATCGGGTTGAACACGGTCGGCGGGCCTGCCGGCGCCGCCGGGTCCGGCATCACGAACGCGTCGGCGACCGACTTGAGGTAGTCGGCGGGGCCGAACGAGATCGTGTGGATCTCCGTCGTCTTCGACGACATCGAGAAGGTCACGGTCGTGCCGACCGGGACCGACTTGCTGGCCGGGAAGAAGCGGAAGATCGTCGACGAGACGGTGTCATTGCCCGCCTGAACCGCGTTGCCGGCCGGTCCGGCGAACTTCGCGTCCGCGATCTGCCGCTTGGCGACCTTCGCGTACTCCTTCTTGGCGGCCTTCTTGTTCGCCTTCACCGAGGGGATCGCCCTGCCCTTGGCCACGACCTTGACGGTGCCCTTCATGCCCGCGTGGATCGTGCAGTAGTAGGCGTAGCTGCCCTTCTTCGTGAACTTCAGCGTGTAGGGCTTGGCCGGGCCGTTGCCCACTGGGGCGCCCGAGCTCACGAGCTTGGAGCCGTTGTAGCGCTTGCCCTTCACCGGGAACGCGCCGAGCGCGTCGAGGACGAGCCGCGTCTGGCCGTTGAACCAGAACGGGTTGCCGGCGGCGTCCTTGGCGTCGGCGACCTTCGCCCCGGTGGGGTCGGGGCTGATGAACCCCGGCGGCTTCTTGCCCTTGGCCGGGACGGTCACGGTATGGAAGCCGTTGATCTTCCACTTGACCTTGTCGCCGACGTGGACGGTCACGGTCTTGCGGAAGAAGGCGTTGCTGTCGCCGTCCGGGGGCGTGCCTGCGACCTTGCCGGGCGGACCGGCGACGACGGTGCGGGTCGCGCCCTGCGCCAGGGCGGCCGGCACGAGTGTGGTCGCGGCGATGGCGGCCACTGCGAACCCTCGCGTCCTGAATCTCAACTCAAATCCTCCTGAACGTTGGACGGGTGTGGCCGTCCCGCCAACGACCGGCCCGACTCTAACCTGATCGTCCGCGGAAGTGGGGTTTTCTGGTCAGCCGGCGGCTCGCGCCTCCAGTGCCGCGACGAGCGCGGGCTCGTCGGCCTCCGGCGGCTGCCCGCCGAGGTAGCGCTCCGCCTCGCGGCGGCCGCCGAGGTCGCGCAGTCCGCGGGCGCCGTGCTCCGCGACGAAGTCGGCGAGGGCGCCGAGGCGGCGCGTGCGCACGCGTGTCGCGGCGACGTCGAGCCCTTCGCGGTGGGCGTCGAGCGCGGCGATCAGCTCGTCGATGCCGCTGACCGGCTGCACGCTCGAGACGGCCAGCACGGGGGTCGGGCTGCCGAGTGACCGCAGCGCGGCGCGCAGGTCGCGGACCGCACGCGTGGCGACGACGCCGAGGTCGGCCTTGGTGACGACGAGCGCGTCGGGCACCTCCATGATCCCCGCCTTCAGGAACTGCAGGGCGTCGCCGGAGCCGGGCTGGACGATGACCGCGACGGTGTCGGCCGCCTCGGCGACCTCGGTCTCGGACTGCCCGACCCCGACCGTCTCGATCACCACCACGTCGAATGCGGCCGCGAGCGCCTGGGCGGCGGCGCGCGTGGCGGGGGCGAGGCCACCGAGCCGCTCCCCGGCGGCCATCGAGCGGATGAAGACGCCGCGGTCGGCGGGGTCGGCAGCGATGCGGGCGCGGTCACCGAGCAGCGCGCCGCCGCTGCGCTTGGAGGACGGGTCGACGGCGAGCACCGCCACGCTGCGCCCCGTCGCGCGCCAGCGTGCCACGAGCGCGCTCAACAGCGTCGACTTGCCCGCGCCCGGCGGCCCGGTGACCCCGACGATGTGCGCCGGCGCCTCGCCCCCGAGCGCGGCCGGCGACAGCGCCCCGAGCAGCGCCGCGATCTCCGGCCGGGCCGCCGGCGAGCGGTTCTCGACGAGGTTGAGGGCGGCCGGAGCGGCCGAGCGGTCGCGAGCGCGCAGCCGCCGGCCGAGCTCGGCGCCCTCGCTCACGCGGCGGTCGCGATGCCGTTTCGCTCTGCCACGAGGCCGACGACGTCGCGCAGGATCCGGCTCAGCTCGAAGTCCTTGGGGGTGTAGACGGCGGCGACGCCCGCGCTGCGCAGGCCGTCGACGTCCGCCTCGGGGATGATGCCGCCGACGACGAGCGGGATGTCCGCGCCGCCGGCTGCGCGCAGGGCCTCGATGACGTCCGGGATCAGCTCGCGGTGCGAGCCCGAGAGGATCGAGAGCCCGATCACGTGGACGCCCTCGTCGACCGCGGAGCGTGCGATCTGCGACGGCGTCAGCCGGATGCCCTCGTAGACGACCTCCATGCCCGCGTCGCGGGCCCGCACGGCGATCTGCTCCGCGCCGTTGGAGTGCCCGTCGAGCCCGGGCTTGCCGACGAGGATCTTGAGGCGCCGCCCGAGCGACTCCGTGAGCGCGGCGACGTCGTCGCGCAGCGCCGCGATCTCCTCGCCGGGCGCGGGCGCCGCGGCCTCGCCGACCCCGGTCGGGGCGCGGTAGGAGCCGAAGGCGTCGCGCAGGGTCGCCGCCCACTCGCCGGTCGTCGCGCCCGCGCGGGCGGCGGCGATCGTGGCGGGCATGACGTTCTCATCGGACTGCGCCACGCGCGCGAGCTCCTCGAGTGCCGCTCGGACCGCGGCCGTGTCGCGCGACCCGCGCCACGCCTCGAGCGCCGCCCGCTGCTCGGCCTCGACCGCGGGATCGACGACCATGATCCCGCCCTCGGCGTCCGCCGTCAGCGGGGACGGCGCGGTCTCCTCGTAGCGGTTGACGCCCACGAGCACCTGCTCGCCGGCCTCGATGCGCGCGATCCGCTCGCGGTGGGACTCGACGAGCGCCGCCTTCATGTACGGGACGGCCTCGACGGCGCCGCCCTGCTCGGCCACGCGCGCCATCTCCTCCCGCGCCCCCTCGAGCAGCTCGGCGACGAGACCGTCCATGACGACGGAGCCCTCGAAGATGTCGGGGTACTCGAGCAGGTCGGTCTCGTACGCGAGCACCTGCTGTATGCGCAGCGACCACTGCTGATCCCACGGCCGCGGCAGGCCGAGCGCCTCGTTCCAGGCCGGCAGCTGCATCGCCCGCGCCCGCGCGTCGCGGCCCATCGTCACCGCCAGCGCCTCGAGCACGATCCGCTGCACGTTGTTCTCGGGCTGCGACTCGGTCAGGCCGAGCGAGTTGACCTGCACGCCGTAGCGGAAGCGCAGGTGGCGCTCGTCCTCGACGCCGTAGCGCTCGCGCCCCAACTGCTCCCAGAGGATGCCCATCGCGCGCAGCTTCGCGTGCTCCTCGACGAAGCGCACGCCGGCGTTGACGAAGAACGAGATGCGCCCGAAGACCGCGCCCATCTTGCCCTGCCCGAGGCGCGGGCGGACCTCGTCGAGCACCGCGATCGCCGTGCTCATCGCGTACGCGATCTCCTGCACCGGCGTCGCGCCGGCCTCCTGCAGGTGGTAGGAGCAGACGTTGATCGGGTTCCACTTCGGGACCTCGTCGATCGTGTAGGCGACCATGTCGGCGATCAGCCGCATCGACGGCGCGGGCGGGAAGGCGTAGGTCCCGCGCGAGAGGTACTCCTTGATGATGTCGTTCTGAGTCGTGCCCTGGAGCACGCCCGGCGCTATCCCGTTGTCCTCGGCGACGACGATGTAGAGCGCCAGCAGCCAGGCCGCGGTCGCGTTGATCGTCATCGACGTGTTCATGACGTCGAGCGGGATCCCGTCCATCAGCGCGTGCATGTCGCCCGTGTGCGCGATCGGCACGCCGACCTTGCCGACCTCGCCGCGCGCGAGCTCGTGGTCGGCGTCGTAGCCGGTCTGCGTCGGCAGGTCGAAGGCGACCGAGAGCCCCGTCTGGCCCTTGGCCAGGTTGCCGCGGTAGAGCTCATTGGACCGCTGCGCGGTCGAATGGCCCGCGTAGGTCCGCATCATCCATGGGCGGTCCGGGCGTTCGAGACGGTGCTCCATGTGGGTATCTTCGCAGCGCGTGCGACCCATCGACGTCAAGCACCTCGGCCACGAGCAGGTGATCTGCTGCTGGGAGGTCGACGGCCTGCTGATCGATCCCGGCCCCCAGTCCTGCGAGGACACGCTGCTCGCTGCGATCGGCGGCGAGCGCCCGCGCGCGCTGCTGCTGACGCACATCCACTTCGATCACGCGGGCGCGGCGGGCGCGCTCGTCCGGCGCTGGCCCGACCTGCCGGTCTACGTCCACGAGCGGGGCGCGAAGCACCTGATCGACCCCTCGCGGCTCGTGGCGAGCGCGGCGCGCCTGTACGGCGGCGAGGACGGGCTGGCCGCGCTGTGGGGCGAGGTCGTCCCGGTGCCGGAGGAGAACCTGCGCGTGCTCGAGGGCGGCGAGACGGACGTCGAGGGCGCCTTCCGCGTCGAGTACACGCCCGGTCACGCCTCCCACCACGTCTGCTACTTCCACGAGCAGTCGGGCTGGGCGTTCGTCGGCGACATGGCCGGCGTCGTCGTCCCGCCCGAGCCGTTCACGCTTGCCCCCACGCCGCCGCCCGACATCGACATCGAGGCGTGGGAGCGCTCGCTCGAGCTGATCCGGGGCTGGGAGCCCTCGACGCTGGCGATCACCCACTTCGGTCAGGTCGACGATCCGCCGGAGCAGCTCGAGCGCGTCCGCACGAGCCTGCACGAGCAGGCGCGGCTGGCCGCCGAGCACGATCTCGACGGCTTCGTCGAGGCCTACTCGCGCTCCGTCCACGAACAGGCGGGAGCGTCGGCCGACCCGATCCTCCAGGCCGCCCCGCTCGACCAGCTCTACCTCGGCCTGGATCGCTGGCGTACCAAGTCGGGGCAGGTATCCTGAGGCGCCGATGACGGAGACGATCGAGCTTCCGCGCACCGGCGGGCCGGGCTCAGGACTCGGGGACAACTGGCGCGTGATCGTCCGCAACGACGACCACAACACGTTCGATCATGTCGCGCTCTCGCTCGCGCGGACGATCCCCGGCGTCAGCGTCCAGCAGGGCTACGCCTTCGCCGACGCGATCCACACGTCGGGCCAGGCGATGGTCTGGAGCGGGCTCAAGGAGCCCGCCGAGCTCTACTGGGAGCAGCTCAACGACGCGGGGCTGACTATGGCTCCGCTCGAGCAGGGCTGACGCCCGGCGCTCCGTTGCCGTTGGGCTCCGGGCCGACGCGCCCGCTGCCGACGAGCTTCATCGGCACATAGACGACCGGCACCGTGTACCAGCTCGCGTACTCGCCCCGCCAGTCGGAGAACTCCGGCCCGTACCAGTACAGCTCGAAGTCGTGCGGGTCCTCGAACAGGGAGTACTGCTGGAAGATGTAGCGGTCGTCGTAGCGGCGGAAGATCCAGTACTGGGTCGCCCCGTAGCGCAGCGCGACCGGCGCGATCTCGTTCAGCGCCTCCTCCAGGGAGTCGCCTCGGAAGCCGGTCCCGTACCAGGGGATCAGGAAGCCGCTCTCGGCCATCAGGCACCCACCTCCGCTCGGATCGCGCCCGGGCCCTCGGCGGTCTTGCCCTCGCCCTCGGCCTGTGCGCCGACGAGGATCGCGATCTTGCCCTGGTGCTTGTTGTCACGCATCAGCTGGTGCGCCTCGGCCACGCCCTCGAACGGCAGCGTCTTCCACAGCACGGGGCGGATCTTGCCCTGCTCGATCAGCTCGTTGGCCTTGTTGCACTCGTACGCGTTGGCGAAGTGCGAGCCGATGATCTGCTTCTGGCGCATCCACAGGTAGCGCACGTCGAAGTCGAGCGTGTAGCCCGACGTCGCGCCGCAGATCACGACCTTGCCGAACGGCTTGACGGCGAGCACGGAGGTCGGGAACGTGGCCTTGCCGACGTGCTCGAAGACGATGTCGGGCTGCCCGCCGAGCAGCTCCGTGACGTGCTTGCAGAAGCGCCGCGACTCCTTGAAGCGCGCCTTCTCCTCCTCCGGCGTCTCGCCGCCCACGCGCATCATGCCCGCGAACTCGTTGCGGTCGACGAAGCCACAGGCGCCGAGCTTGCTGCACAGCTCGCCCTTGTCCGCGGAGGAGACGACGCCGACGGCCTCGGCGCCGGCGAGCTTGGCGAGCTGGAGGGCGAAGACGCCGAGCCCGCCCGCCGCGCCCCACACGAGCACGCGGTGGCCCGACTGCAGCTTCGCCTGGTCCATCAGCATCCGGTAGGCGGTGAAGTAGGTGAGCCCGTAGGAGGCGGCCTCCTCCCACGCGAGGTGCGCGGGCTTGGGCAGCAGCTGCTGGGCCTGGACCTTGCAGAACTGGGCGAAGGACCCCCAGGTGGTCTCGTAGCCCCAGATCTGCTGGGACGGCGCCGCCAGCGGGTCGAGGCCGTGGACCTCGGGATCCTCGTAGGAGGCCTGGTTGCAGTGGATCACGACCTCGTCGCCGGGCGCCCAGCGCGTGACGCCCTCGCCGACCTTCCAGACGATGCCGGAGGCGTCGGAGCCGCCGATGTGGTGATCCTCGTCGTGGTAGCGGAAGACCGAGACGGGCTGGCCGAGCGCCGCCCAGACGTTGTTGAAGTTCACGCCCGCGGCCATCACGCGCACGGTGACCTCGAACGCGCCGGGCTCCGGGACCTCCATCTCCTCGAGCTGGAAGGCCTCGAGCGGCTCGCCCTGGCGCTCCTCGCGGATGACCCACGCGGCCATCGTGGGCGGGAGCTCGCCCGGCTCCACCTCCAGCTGCGCCACCTGCTTCGTATCGATCGCCACAACGTCTCCTGATTCGGGGGGAGCGCCGAGGATATGCCCTCAGAACCAGTCCTTGCGCTTGACCCAGAAGACCGCGCCGATCACGATCGTGGGGACGAGGAGCGAGCCGACGCCGTAGATCAGGAAGTCGTGCTTGGAGTCGATGTTGTTCACGAGCCAGCCGAAGTTCTGGCCGAAGAACCCGGTCACGAGCGTCCAGGCGAGGAAGAACGTGCCGCCGATCGTGAGCCGCGTGGCGACGCTGTTGAGCCGGTTGGCGTTGGCGTTGAAGTACGTGGCTGTGAGGGCCGTGAGGTCCTCCTGCTGGCGATGCAGCTCGCCGGCGATCTGCGCCAGGTGGTCGCCGACGTCGCGCAGGTACTCCTTCGTCCCGCGCGAGAGGCCGGGCAGATTGAGGATCGTCTCCGTGCCGGCGAGGAAGCGGTCGCGCTGGGGGATGACGCGTCGCGCGAGCTCCTGCACGTTCTGCTTGATGCGGTAGATCTCCCCGAGCTGCTCGTGCCGGGGCTTCGCGAGCAGCACCCGCGCCTCGAGCGCGTCGATGCGCTCCTCGAGCAGCTCGATGATCGGGTAGTAGGCATCGGTGAGGACGTCGAAGATGCGGTAGACGATGTAGTGCTCGGCCTTCGGGTCCGCGGTGTCGAGCTCCTCGTGCAGCTCGTCGAGCTCGGTGCAGGTGGACCGGCGCACCGTCACCACGTACGAGCCGGAGATGTAGATGTGGATCTCCACCGGCTCGACGGGCGACTCGCCCGTGTTGCGGCCGCGGCGCACCGTGTAGAAGACGAACAGGACATGGTCGCCGTAGGCGTCGAGCTTGGGCCGTTGATTGAACTCGAGCGTGTCCTCGATGGCGACCGGGTGCAGCCCGAGCGTCTCGCCGACCCCCTTCATGTCCTCGGCGGTCGGGCCGGTGAGGTCGAGCCAGAAGAACTCGTCGCGCTCGCGCAACTCCGCGAGGCGGTCGCGGTCGACGTTCTCCAGTACCTCCATGCGCGCGAGACTATCCGCGCCCGCTAGCGTCTAGCGCCGTGACGCTACCCGTGGGCGCCTACCGCCTGGAGGGGATCTCCCCCCGCGCCTACCAGCACCCTGCCGACCGGGCCGCCGCGGCGGCGCTGCGCTCGGTGCCCTATCTCGACCAGGTCGTGCGCAAGCTGATCGAGCTCGGCTACGAGCGCGCGCTGCGCGCGATCTCGCTCGGCTCGTCGGTGCGGCTGGGCCAGGAGCAGCTGCCGCAGATCTGGGTTCTCCATCGCCAGGTCTTCAACGCTCTCGATCTCAGCGACGTGCCCGACCTCTACCTCACGCAGTGGCCGTTTGCGAACGCGATGACGATCGGGGCCGGGCGGCCGATCGTCGTGCTCAACTCCGAGCTCGTCACGCTCCTCGACCCCGACGGGCAGCGCGCGGTGCTCGCGCACGAGGCGGCGCACGTGCACTCGGACCACGTGCTCTACCGGACCGCGCTCGTGATCATGCTGCAGCTGTCGCAGAACCTGCCGCTGCTGGCAGGGCTGCCGCTGGTGCCGATCCGCTACGCGCTGCTCGAGTGGTTCCGCGCCGCAGAGCTCTCCTGCGACCGCGCCGCCGCACTGCTCACGCGCGACCCGCAGGCCGTCTGTCGCTCGCTGATGGTGCTGTCGGCCGGCGCGGCCGCCGAGCACCTCAACCTCGACGCGTTCATCAAGCAGGGCATGGACTACGAGGAGAAGGGCACCGGGCTCGAGCGCCTGTCGCGGCTGTTCCAGGACCTCCAGGTCACGCACCCCCTGCCGGTCAAGCGGGTGCGCGAGCTGCTCGACTGGGTGCGCGAGGGCGACTACGACCGCATCGTCGGCGGCGATTACATCCGCCGCGGCGAGGAGCCGCCGCTGCGCGAGGAGGGCGACAGCGCCGCCGCGCACTACGGCGACCGCGTGAAGGGCGCGTTCGAGAAGGCGGGCACGTCGATCGGCGAGGTCGGCGAGCAGCTCTCGGACTGGCTGGACAAGCGGAAGAAGTCGGAGAACGGCTGACTGCTCATCGATCGGGCGTTTCGATACGCCAACGGCGCCGGCGCCTGGTTCACTTCAGGATCGGCCGCGCGGCCGGCGGGTCCTGTCAGGAAATGGAACCCGCCGGCGACTGTTTCCTCCGCCGCTCGCCGGCTCGACGCGCCGTGCCGGGGCCGGAAACCAGCTCGCCGGCCCGAGCGCCCTTTCCTGCCACCCGCCGGAGGAACGGTTACGGCCGCTGTTCGTGACGGAGTAGAGCGGGTCGGGCGGCGGGTGCTGCGTGTCGTGCAAAGCAGCGGCGCGTGATGGTGAGGCGGAGCGCCGGGATGCCGGCCGTGTGGCCGGCATCCCGGGGTGGTCGCTAGGCGGCGGTGACGCGCGCGCGCACGATGCGGCGGCTCCGGCGTGCGATGCCGGCGATGCTTGCGACGGCGAGCAGGCTGCCGGCGATGCCGAGCCAGATCGTCGTAGCCCCGACGCCGCTGCTGCCGTCCGGGTGCTTAACCCCGAGGGTCTTCGTGGTCGGTCGGGGGGGCTGCGGGGTGCCGGACGTGTACATCCTGACGTTGGCGTTGGCCGCGCGCTGGTTGCGGAGGTCCTGCGCTCTGGCGCGGGCGGCGGCCCGGGCGAGGGGCGCGTGGACGTCGGCGATCGGGTCCTGCTTGCTCTGGGCGTCGGCGGACGTCCGGGCGAGCTGCGTGTTGTCGGCGGGCCTGGCCTGCGCGGTCGGCACGGCGAATGCGGCAATCGCCAGCGCGGCGGCGAGCGTGCGGGTGATGGTCATGGCGCGGGTGCTCCTCGTGGGCGTGTGGTGAACGGGATCCGACGGTCGGTGATGCCACCTTCACGCCACGCGCTTGCAGCGCGCCTGCGGTTTGGCAACAGCGCGCGCGGTGCCGTTTTCGCCAGCGCAGCGCCACTGGGACGGTCGAAGGCTGCGGCGACCGTCCCGCCTCGGTGTAGGGTCGGATCCGGGAGCTATGGAGTTTTCGATCCTCGGTCCGATTGAGGTGCGCTCCGACGGTCGCGCGCTGGCGATAGGTGGCGTCAAGCCGCGCGCCCTGTTGGCTGTGCTCTTGCTGCACGCGAACGAGCCGGTGAGCGCGGAGCGCTTGGCTGTCGCGTTGTGGAGTGAGGACGCGTCCGCGGGCGCGGTCAAGACCGTGCAGGTACATGTGTCGCGCCTGCGCCGCGCGCTCGGCGACGCCGCTCTGCTGACCACCACACCCGCCGGTTACCGGCTTCGGGTGCGTCCCGACGAGCTCGACGCCGAGCGCTTCGAGCAGCGAGTCGCCGGCGGCCGCGAGGCGCTGGCCGCCGGCGAGCCAGAGCGAGCCGCTGCGCTGCTCCGGGAGGCGCTGGAGCTGTGGCGCGGGCCGCCGCTCGCCGAGGTCGCCGCGTTGCCGTTCGCGCCCTCTGTCATCACCCGGATGGACGAGCAGCGCGTGGCGGCCCTGGAGCTGCGCATGGAGGCCGACTTGGCCGCGGGGCGGCACGCCGAGCTGATCGGCGAGCTTCAGCAGCTCACGAACCGGCATCCGTGGCGCGAGCGCCTGCACAGCCAGCTGATGGTCGCGCTCTATCGCAGCGGCCGCCAGGCGGACGCGCTGGAGGCCTACCGCCACGCGCGCGAGGCCCTCGTCGAGCAGCTCGGCATCGAGCCCGGCGCCGAGCTCCACGAGCTCCACGCCGCGATCCTCGCCCACGACCCCGGACTCGACGCCATACCCGACACGGGCAGTCCACCTCCCGCCGCGCCGGCCGACCGCGCCTTGCCGGCGCCGCCGAACCGCACCGTCGGTCGCGAGGACGAGCTTGCGGCCATCGGCGAGCGGCTGCACACGGCGTCGGTCCGGCTCTTGACGCTGACGGGGCCGGGCGGGGTCGGCAAGACGCGGCTCGCGCTAGAGACCGCTCGTACGGTCGAGGCGGACTTCACCGATGGCGCGCGCTTCGTGTCGCTCGGGGCCGTCCAACGATCCGAGGACGTGCCCGCAGCGATCGTCAACGCGCTCAAGGTCGTCCTGCTTGGGGGCGAGTCCGACGCGCAGGCGGTCGAACGCTTCCTGGCCGCCAAGCACCTCCTGCTCGTCGCCGACAACGTCGAACATGTCCTGGGCGCGGCACCGTTCATCGGCGGACTGCTCGGCGCATGTCCCGCGCTGACCGTGCTCGCCACCAGCCGCGAACCGCTCGCGCTGCACGCCGAGGAGCGCTACCCCGTCTCCCCGCTCACGCTGCCTGAAGGCAGGACGCCCGCGGACCCCGAGGCGCTTGCTGGCGTCGACGCCATCGCGCTCTTCACCGAGCGCGCGCGAGCCCACGATCCCGACTTTGAGCTGGCCGACGGCAACGCGGCCGACGTCACGGAGATCTGCCGACGCGTCGACGGCCTCCCGCTGGCGATCGAGCTGGCAGCCGCTCGCTGCGCGCTGCTCTCGTCCGGCGAGATCGCCGAACGCCTGAGCGAGGCGCTCGGCTCGCTCGGTGCGGGCGCGCGTGACGCGCCCGCCCGCCAGCAGACGCTGCGCGCGACGATCGATTGGAGCCACGAGCTGCTCAGCGACGCCGAGAGAGAGTCGTTTGCGCGTTTCGCGGTCTTAGCTGGCGGGGCGACGATCGAAGCGGCTGAGGCGATCACCGGCGCTGGCCTTGAAACGATCGACGCGCTCGTTGCCAAGAGCCTGCTCGTGCGCGTGCAACGGCCGCACACGGCCACGCGGCTGGCGATGCTCGAAACGATCCGCGCCTACGCCAGCGAGCGCTTCGCGGCCGGCGCGGACGCCGAAGCGGTCCGCGTACGCCACTATCGCGTGTACCTCGCCGTGGCCCAGCGCCATGGCACCGATCAGGCGCTGCTGGGCGTGGGCGGCAAGGAGAATCTCGGCCGACTCGACGCCGAAGTCGACAACCTCCAGGCGGCGCTTCGCTGGGCGCTGGACAGACGTAACCGCGAGCACGCGCTCGCGATGGTCGCGGCGCTCGGCAGCTACTGGCTGGCACGGGATCGCCACGCCGACGCGGTGAACTGGATCGATCAGGCGCTGAGTCTGCCGGGAACCGATGCCCATCCGGCGCTTCGCGTCCGCGCTCTCTGCGACAAGGGCTGGGGCCTGTGGCGGCTGGGACGCGGGGACGAAGAATCCGCGGTGCTAGACGAGGCGGAGGCCCTCGCACGCCGGCTCGATGATCCACTGGCCCTCTCCGCAGCCCTCAAGGTCCGTGCCGACCGCGAGGCGCGCGGCGACCACCTCGCTGTCGCAAGCGCGCTCGCCGACGAGGCGCTTCAGTACGCGACGGCGGCCGGCAACGAGTGGGCGATCGCAAGCGCATTGAGCGCCCAGGCGAAGGCGGCGGGCACGATCGCCGCGATACGCGAGCGCGTCGACCGAGCGGCCCCGCGGCTGGCAGAGGTCGGCAACGTGGCCGAGCTCGCAGCGTTGCTTTCGTCCGCGAGCTACGAAGCGCTGTGCATCGGCAGCGATCCGGACGCGCTGCAGTTCGTGGATCGCGCGCTCCCGGTCGCCCGCGATCTCGCATCTCCCCTCCAATGGATGTTCGTCCGAGGCAACTTCGGTCTGGCCGCGCTGCTCACCGGCGACGCAGACTCCGCCCAGCTCGCGTTTTGCGACGAGCTCGAACTCTGCCGCGAGCTCGTCACGCGACCCCTCGCATGCGAAGGCCTCCTCGGCCTGGCCGCGGTCGCCGCCTCGCGGGGCGCCGCGGACCGCGCCGCTCGGCTTGTCGGCGCCGCCACCGCACACAGCTACGGCATGCAACAGCCCGAGATCGAGGCCAGACTGGAAGCTGCCTTCCTCGATCCGGCGCGCAGGCGCCATGGAGCCGGGGCCTGGGCCGCCGCCGTTCGCGAGGGCACCTCGCTGAACTTCGAGGACGCGATCGCCTTCGCGCTCGAAGGAACGCCCGCGTAGCGAGCGCCCGTCTCCGACGAACACGCGCGGCCGACGCTCTAGAAGGTCGCCGAAACCCGGCGTCCATACACTCCGCCGTCGTCCGCAGCCGAGCCGAGTGTTCGTCACCCTCGTCCAAGGGCCCGCTCGCCTGGCACTTCGAGCATCGCTTGACCCCGCGCACGACGCGCTCGGGAGCCTCGCGCACGGGTGTCCGGGCCGCGGTGATCGGTCCGAGCATTGAAACCGTTCCTCTGGCGGGTGGCAGGAAAGGGCGCTTCGGGCCGGCGAGCTGGTTTCCGGCCCCGGCACGGCGCGTCGAGCCCGGCGAGCGGTGGAGGAAACAGTCGCCGGCGGGTTCCATTTCCTGACAGGACCCGCCGGCCGCGCGGCTCGACCCTCGGCGTGCACCGTGCGCTGGCCGAGTTGCGCCTCCTGAGGGTGGGTGACGCCACGGAGTCGCTAGCATTCAGCAAGTGACACTGCAGGACCCGGCTCAGCCCGCCGCACCCGGCGCCCTGCCCAGCGAATCCGAGGCGCTCGACGCGTACTCGCGGGTCGTCAGCCACGTCGCCGAGACGCTCGCGCCGTCCGTCGCCAACCTGCGCGTCGCACGCCGCGGCGGCGGCTCGGGCGTCGTCATCACGCCCGACGGCTTCATGCTCACCTCGGCGCACGTCGTCGCGGGCCGTGGGCGGCCGCGGATCCGCGCGGCGTTCACCGACGGCCGCGAGTTCGGCGCGCGCGTGATCGGCACCGACCCGCTCTCCGACCTGGCCCTGCTCCGTGCCGACGGCGAGGGCCTCCCGCCGGCCGAGCTCGGCGATGCCGCCGGGCTGCGCGTCGGCCAGCTCGTGGTCGCGATCGGCAACCCGCACGGCTTCTCCGGCTCGGTGACGGCCGGCGTCGTCTCCGCGCTCGGGCGCTCGCTCCCGACCCGCGCGGGCGCGACCATGCGCGTCGTCGACGACGTCATCCAGACCGACGCGGCGCTCAACCCCGGCAACTCCGGCGGCGCGCTCGTCGACGGCCACGGGCGCGTGGTCGGCATCAACACCGCGGTGGCCGGCGTCGGGCTCGGGCTCGCCGTGCCCATCAACGCCACCACCCGCGGGATCGTCGCGGCGCTGATGCGGGACGGACGCGTGCGCCGGGCCTGGATCGGCATCGCGGGCGGCACGCGGCCGCTGCCGCCGCGGGTCGCCGCCGCCGTCGGTCGCGAGCGCGGCGTCGAGGTGGTCGAGGTCACGCAGGACTCGCCCGCCGCCGTCTCCGGGCTGCGGCCCGAGGACCTGGTGGTGGCCATCGACGGCCTGCCGATCCGCGGCGTGGACGACATGCACCGACTGCTCACCGGCGAGCGGATCGGCCGCGACTGCGAGCTGACCGTGATGCGCAACGGCGGCGAGCTCGCCGTCGCGGTGACCCCGCGCGAGCTCTGATGGCCATCGCCCAGGTCTTCGCGGGCGTGCCGGTCGCCGACTACGAGGTGGCGATCGCCTGGTACGCGCGGCTCTTCGGCCGCCCGCCGGACGTCATCGCGCACGCGACCGAGGCGCTGTGGCAGGGCGCGGGGGAGGGCTGGATCTATGTCGTCGGCGACGCCGAGCGCGCCGGCCACTCCCTGCTCACGCTGATGGTGGACGACCTCGACGACCGCGTCGCGGCGCTCGCGGAGCGCGGGATCGTCCCCGACGAGACCGAGACGGTGCCCGGCAAGTACCGCAAGGCCACGTTCGTCGACCCCGACGGCAACCGGGTCGGTTTCAGCCAGACGGCTTAGTCATCTAGGGGGCCGCGGGCGCCTGCGCCTGCGGAGGCGGCGCGAAGGTCACGCGCTCTCTCACCCGCATCCGCCGCTCGTCGGCGTCCCAGGCGAGCGTCGACTGGGTGATGCGCGCGGGGCAGCACAGCTCGTCACCCCGATCGTAGCGCGACGTCCGGTAGGAGGCGACGCCCTTGAGCACGCGGGTCGAGGCGCGCATGAGGCTCTGGGAGCGGAAGATCGCGCGGAGCTTGCCGCCCTTGCGGTTGGCGGTCGAGAAGACGTAGACGGCGACGACCCCGGCGGCCCCGCCGCTGTGGACGCGCACGAACGCGTCGTCGCGCTTGTCGCCGGTGAGGTCGCGGAAGACGACACTGCGGTCGACGAAGCCGCCGCCCGTGCGCAGCAGGTCCTTGACCGCGTCGCTCGTGAGCCGGTCGGCGAGCAGGCGCTGCTCGAAGAAGGCCTGCGTCTGGGTCTTCTGCGCCGACGCCGGCGCCGCGCCCCAGATGGCGGCGAGCATGGTCACCAGGGCGGCGACGCGGACGACGCGGCGCGCGCTCATGGCTGCAGCAGGTCGCCCTGGGCGCTCTTGCGCTCGTGCCCGACGGTCACCGCGGCGGCGCGGATCCCGCCGTCGCCGGTGCTCAGCTTCCAGTCGCCCTGGCGTACGTCGACCTTCAGCGTCGCCGTGCCGCGCGGGTTGATCGGCGTCGTGTCGAACTTGTTCCCCGGCTTCGAGCCGCCGAGCTCGTCGGTCTGGAAGATCACCTTCTGGGCCGAGGAGGACTGGTTGGAGATGATCAGGACGATCGGCCCGGCGCCGAAGCGCTGCGGCGACACGCTCACGCGCGAGTTCGTGATCGCGGCGGTGACGTTGATCGGTGCGGGCGGGCGGGGCCTGTTCGCGTAGTCGCCACCCCCACCGCAGCCTGCGACCGCGATCAGCGCGAAAGCCGTCCATCCATAGACCCTTCCCCCGAGCACTGGCCAACAGTACCTCTTCTGAACGCGAACGTGCACGGCGTCCGGCCCGGGGCGTAGGAAGGACGGTTCGTGCACGACCTCGCCGCACAACCCCTGCTCACCGCGGAGTTCCTCGCCGTCGACACCGAGACCAACGGGCTCGGCAAGGACCTCTGCGAGCTGACCGAGGTCGGGTCGGTGCTGGTGGGCGGCGGCGAGCTGCACGAGCGCTGGGGCTCGCTCGTGGGCGTGTCCCAGCCGCTGACGCGCGGCATCCAGCGTTTCACCGGCATCTCGCAGGCGATGGTCGACGCCGCGCCGCCGCCCGAGCGCGTGCTGCCCGCCCTGGCGGTCCAGCTGCGCGGGCGCGTGCTCGTCGCCCACAACGCCCGCTTCGACGCGCGCGTCCTACGCCAGGCCTTCGACCGCGCCGCGCTCACCTGGCCGGACCCGCCGATCCTCTGCACGGTCGCGCTGGCGCGCCGGGTCGCGCCGCTCCAGCGCCGGCGCGGGCTCGCCGCGCTCGCCGACGCGCTCGGGATCGAGGTCGAGGGCGTGCACCGCGCGCTGCCCGACGCCGTGACGTGCGCGCGCGTGTTCTGCGCGCTGTTCTCCAAGCTGACGGCGAACGCCGGCACGATCGGGGAGGCGCTCGCGCTGCTGAGCGCGCGCCGCGCGGCGAGCGTCCGTCCGCGCACGAAGCCGGCCAAGCGCCCGCGCCACACGCGGCCGGACATCTCCGGACTGCCCAAGGACCCCGGCGTCTACGTCTTCCGCAACGCCGACGGCCGGCCCCTGTACGTCGGCAAGTCGGTCTGCCTGCGGACCCGGGCGCGCGCGCACTTCACGACGCCGGGCGAGTGGACCGGCCAGGCCGAGCACGTCGACTACCAGTCGACGCACTCCGAGCTGGGCGCGCTCGTGCTCGAGAACCGCCTCATCAAGGCGCTGCGGCCGCCCGGCAACAAGCGCCTCAAAAAGACGCCCGACGGCTACGTCTACCTACGCTGCCGCTTCGACATCCCGGTCCCGATCCTCGAGGTCGCCCCCGAGCCGGCGGCCGGGCACAGCGTGACCGTCGGGCCGCTGCGCGGGCGCGCCGCCGCCGCCGAGCTCGTCGAGCAGCTCAACTCG
>JBBQLH010000042.1:0-36034 GCA_038327685.1 Solirubrobacterales bacterium | reverse complement strand
CGGCCTCGAGGCCGATGACCTCTACTTCAACGTGGACAAGGTGGGGAACGTCTCCGCCGCCAGCATCCCGATCGCGATCTACGACGCCGTGCGCGAGGGCGTGATCGACCGGCCGATGCGCGTGTTCACGCCGGCCTTCGGGGCGGGCGCGGTCGGCGGCTACACGATCATCCTCGTCGACCCCGCCATCATCCGCCCCGAGCGCGACGACCAGGCCGACCTGCTGACCGCTCTGGAAGGAAACGCGGCTACCACATTGGAAGATGTCCGAGCGGCGTTCGGCGGGTGACCCCGGATTCAGCCGTGTAGCGATCGTCAACCGCGGCGAGGCTGCGGTGCGGCTCATACGCGCGGTACGAGAGCTCAACCTCGAGCACGACTGCGGGATGCGGACGATCGCGTTGCACACCGAGGCCGAGCGGCGAGCGATGTTCGTGCGCGAGGCCGACGAGGCGGTGACAATCGGCGGGGAGAGTCCCTACCTCGACCACGGCGAGCTCGAGCGGGCGCTCCGCGCGAGCGACGCGGACGCGGCCTGGGTCGGGTGGGGGTTCGTCGCCGAGGATCCCGCCTTCGCCCAGCTGTGCGCTCGCATCGGCGTCGTCTTCATCGGTCCGCCGCCCGAGGTCATGCGGCGTCTGGGCGACAAGATCGACGCCAAGCGGTTCGCGGAGGAGGTGGGCGTGCCGGTCGCCGCCTGGAGCGGCGGCCCGGTGGAGACGGTGGACGCCGCGGTCGAGCATGCCGGGACGATCGGCTATCCGGTCGTAGTCAAGGCCCGAGCCGGCGGGGGCGGGCGCGGAATCCGCTTCGCCGCTTCCGAGGAGGAGGTGGCCCCGGCGTTCGAGCGCGCCCGGGCCGAGGCGCTGCGCTCCTTCGCCGACGAGACGATCTTCATCGAGCGCCTGGTCACCGGCGCGCGCCACGTCGAGGTTCAGGTCATCGCCGACGACCACGGCGCCGTCTGGGCAGCGGGCGTGCGCGACTGCTCGCTCCAGCGGCGCAACCAGAAGGTGATCGAGGAGTCGAGCTCGCAGGCGCTCAGCGCCGAGCAGGAGCGCGAGCTGCGGGCTTCGGCCGTCAAGCTCGCCCGGTCGGTCGGCTATCGCAACGCCGGCACCGTCGAGTTCCTCTACCAACCCGACGAACAGGCCTTCTCGTTCCTTGAGGTCAACACGCGCCTGCAGGTCGAGCACCCCGTCACAGAAGCGACGACGGGGCTCGACCTCGTGAAGCTGCAGCTCCACGTTGCTGGGGGCGGGCACCTGGAGGGGGAGCCGCCACCGGCGTTCGGCCACGCGATCGAGGCCCGGCTCAACGCCGAGGACCCCGAACGGGGCTTCGCCCCAGCGCCCGGGACGGTCGAGCTCCTGGTGCTGCCCTCAGGTCCGGGGGTGCGGGTCGAGACGGGCGTCGCCGAAGGCGACGTCATCGCCCCTGAGTACGACTCGATGGTCGCCAAGATCATCGGCTGGGGGCGGAACCGCGCCGAGGCGAGGGCGCGCTTGCGTCGTGCCCTGGCCGAGACGACCGTGGTCGTGCGCGCGGGGACGACGAACAGGGCATTCCTGCTCGATCTGCTCGACCGCCCGGAGATGGTCGACGCCACGGCCGACACCGGCTGGCTGGACCGCCTCGTCGCCTCGGACGGCCACATCCCGACGCGCCACGCCGACGTCGCCCTGGTTTCCGCCGCGATCGACATGTACGACTCCGAGGAGGAGCTCGAGCGCCGCGGCTTCTACGCTGCCGCCACTCGTGGCCGGCCCCAGGCGAGCCACGCCATCGGCCGGACGGTCGACCTCCGCCACCGAGGGCAGACTTACAGTCTCGCTGCAGCGCAGACCGGCCCCCGTCGGTACAAGATCGAGGCCGACGGCGCTAGCGTCGACGTGCGCGTCGAGCCCCTCCGCCGCTTCGCTCGCCGGCTTGCGATCGGCGGCAGGGCGTTCACGGTCGACGCGGTCACCGACGGCCTGGATCACCTGGTCGAGGTCGAGGGGGTCGCCCATCGCGTGTCGCGCGACGAGGGAGGGGTCGTGCGGGCGCCCGCGCCGGCGCTCGTCGTGGCCGTGAGTGTGGCCCCCGGCGACGAGGTGGAGGCAGGGTCGCCGGTCGCGGTCCTTGAGGCGATGAAGATGGAGATGACGGTCGTGGCCTCACATGGCGGGCGGGTCCGGGAGGTCCTCGTAGCCGGCAGCACCCACGTCGACGCGGGAGCGCCGCTTGTGAGCATCGAGCCGTCGGCCGTCGAAGGCGCGGCGGCGCCCGACGCCCCGCGGGTCGCCTTCGGCGCGTCGGCTGTAGCATCGGACCCCGACGCCCGCCTCCTCGCGCGCGAGCATCTGAACGCCCTGCGCAGTCTGATCATGGGCTTTGACGTGAGTGTGGAGGACGCCCGCCGGCTCGTCGACGAGTTCCAGCAGACACGGAACCAGCTGCCTCCCGATGATCCCGAGCTGCTTCACGGCGAGCTCGAGATCCTCACGATCTTCGCCGACCTGGCTGAGCTCTCCCGTAACTGGCCGGCAGCAGAGCGGGACGACCTCGACGACGAGGAAGGCGAACGCGTCCGCAGCCCTCGCGAGCACTTCCGGTCCTACCTCCACTCGCTCGATGTCAAGCGCGAGGGCCTGCCGGAGACGTTCGTCGCCCGACTCTCGCGCGCGCTGGCCCACTACGGCGTGTACGAGCTGGAGCGCAGGCCGGAGCTCGAAGAGGCGGTCTACCGGATCTTCCTCGCCCACCAGCGCGCGCCATCACAGGTTCCCGCCGTGATGGCGCTCCTCGACCGACGCCTCGAGCATGTCGAGGCGCTGCCCGAGCCGCTGCGCGACGAGTTCCACGAGACGCTCGACCGGCTCATCGTGGCGGCGCAGCTGCGGCACCCGGTGATCGGCGAGCTCGCCCGCAGCGTGCGTTTCAGGGTCTTCGATCAACCCGTCATCGACGAGGCCCGCGAGCGGGTCCTCGCCGCCGCGCGGCAGCAGCTGCGCTATCTCGCCGACCATCCCGATGCCCACGACCACGCCGAGCGCATCGAGGCTCTCGTCGCCAGCCCGCAGCCACTCACCAGGCTGCTGGCGGAGCGCGTCGGCGGGCGGGAGGGCGACGGGCCGCTCCTCGAGCTCCTCACGCGCCGCTTCTATAAGATCCGTGCGCTCGAGGAGATGCACTCGTCGCGCATCGACGGACGGGAGTTCGTCACCGCCCGTTACTCGCTCGACGACCGGCGCGTCCAGCTGATCGCCACGCTCGCCGAGGCTTCGGAGTTGCCCGCGGCCGCCGCGTCCGTCGCTGCGCTGGCATCCGATTCCCCCGCCCCGGAGTCCGTCGTCGACTTCTACCTTCACTGGAGCGAGCCGCCGCCCGATGCCGACACCATGGCCGCCGAGCTCAGCGCAGCCGTCAACGGGGCGCAGCTGCCGCCGACGGTGCAGAGGGTGGCGGTGGCCGGGAGCAGTCGGGCCGGAGCCGACGTGCATCACTTCACGTTCCGTCCGGGCGAGGGGGCATTCGAAGAGGAGCGCGTCACCCGCGGGCTGCACCCGATGATCGCGCGGCGCCTGCATCTCTGGCGGCTCGCCAACTTCGACGTCACGCGCGTGCCGGCGGTCGAGGACGTTCACCTCTTCCTCTGCGCCGCCCGCGAGAACCCGTCCGACGAGCGCCTCGTGGCGCTGGCAGAGGTTCGCGACCTCACGCCGGTGCGCGACGCCTCCGGCCGGCTCACCGCGCTGCCCGAGCCCGAGCGCGTCCTGGCGGCATGCCTCGACGGCATCCGCCGCGTGCAGGCGCAGCGCCCGCCCAACAAGCGGCTGCACGGAAACCGCGTGCTCCTCTACGTCTGGCCGTCCATAGAGGTGCCGCTCGACGAGCTGCTTGCGGTCACGCGGACGCTGGCTCCGACCACCGCCGGGTTGGGCCTGGAGGAGGTGTTGATCGAGGCGCGCGTCCCCACACCGCCGGACGGCGAGCTGCGCAACATGGCCAACGGCTTCTCCTATCAACCCGGCGTGGGGGTCGCACTCTCCGTCGCGGAGCCGCCGACCGAGCCGTTGCCGATTCTCGACGACTACGCCCAGAAGGCGCTGCGGGCGAGACGCCGTGGGACGGTGTACCCGTACGAGCTTGTTCCCGAGTTGACTCGCGCGGGCGGGACGTTCACCGAGTACGACCTCGACGGCGACGGATGCCTGGTGCCGGTCGAGCGTCCCGCCGGGGGCCACAGCGCCGGGATCGTCGTCGGAGTCGTGCGCACGGTCACCGACCGCTACCCCGAGGGCATGGTGCGCGTCGCGATCTTCGGCGACCCGACCAAGGCACTCGGCGCGATCGCCGAGCCCGAATGCGTTCGTATCATGCGGGCACTCGACCTCGCCGAGGAGATGCAGGTACCCGTCGAGTGGCTCGCGGTGTCGGCCGGGGCGAAGATCTCGATGGAGAGCGGCACGGAGAACATGGACTGGATCTCACGCGTGCTGCGTCGCTTGATCACGTTCACACAGGCGCGGGGCGAGATCAACGTCGTCGTCGCCGGGATCAACGTCGGCGCCCAGCCCTACTTCAACGCGGAAGCCACGATGCTGTTGCACACCCGCGGCATCCTCGTGATGACGCCCGACAGCGCGATGGTGCTCACCGGAAAGCAGGCCCTCGACTACTCGGGCGGCGTCTCGGCCGAGGACAACTTCGGGATCGGCGGCTACGACCGGATCATGGGACCCAATGGCCAGGCCCAGTACTGGGCGGCCGACTTGGCGGCCGCCTGCGAGATCCTCTTCGCCCACTACGAGCACACCTACGTCGCGCCCGGCGAGCGCTTCCCCCGGCGCGCGGCGAGCACCGACCCGGTCGACCGCGACGTCCGCAGCTATCCGCACAACGCCCCGAACAGCGACTTCACCACCGTGGGCGACATCTTCTCGATGGAGACGAACCCCGAGCGCAAGAAGCCCTTTGACATCCGCGCCGTGATGCGAGCCGTCGCCGACCAGGACCACCGGCCACTCGAGCGCTGGGCGGCGATGGCGGGCGCCGAGGGCGCCGTCGTGTTCGACGCCCACCTGGGCGGCTATCCGGTGACCGTGCTCGGCATCGAATCCCGGCCGCTGCGGCGCAGCGGCTTCCTGCCCGCAGACGGACCTGACCAGTGGACGGCGGGGACGCTGTTTCCGCGGTCGTCGAAGAAGGTGACCCGCGCCGTCAACGCGGCCAGCGGCAACCGGCCCCTGGTGATGCTGGCCAACCTCTCGGGCTTCGACGGCTCGCCGGAGTCTCTGCGCAAGCTGCAGCTCGAGTACGGGGCCGAGATCGGCCGCGCGGTCGTCAACTTCGACGGCCCGATCGTCTTCTGCGTCGTCTCGCGCTACCACGGAGGCGCCTTCGTGGTCTTCTCGGGCACGCTCAACGACAATATGGAGGTGATCGCCGTCGAGGGCTCATACGCGTCGGTCATCGGCGGTGCTCCGGCGGCCGCGACGGTCTTCGTCCGCGAGGTCAGCGCCCGCACCGACGCCGATCCGCGGGTGCTCGAGCTCGAGGCCAGCCTGGACGGCGCCGAGGGCGACGAGCGAGCCCGGCTGCAGGTCGAGCTGGCCGACGTGAGGGCTTCGGTGCGCTCGGACAAGCTCGGCGAGGTGGCGGCCGAGTTCGACGGCGTGCACACCGTCGAGCGGGCGCTCCGGGTCGGTTCGATCGATGCCATCATCCCGGCCGCTCGTCTCCGGCCCCACCTCATCGAGGCCGTCGAGCGGGGGATCGCGCACACGCTGGAGCCATCTCTACAGGAGGCAGACCGTGGCTGACCCGCTCTTGAAGGAACCAGTTGCGAATGGATCGGAGTCCTCGGTCGAGGGAGCCCTCGCCGCGCTGACCGCCCTCGGGCCCGAGGCGGGGGCGCTCGTGGACCTGGACCCTGCGCTGTTCGGACGGGCGCTGACCGCGGCCGCCGCCGGCGTGGCTCGTCATCCCGCACCCGCGGCGTTGGCCGGCCTGGGCTGCGCTGTTGACCTGATCCGCGCGAGCCTGGCGGCCGCGTCGCGCGCCGCTCGGCGCAGCGCCGCGGGCCCCGTGCCCCCGGACGCCGAGGACGGGCGCTTCTCCGATCCAGCGTGGGAGGACAACGCGGGTTTCTTCGCCCTGCGCCAGTCCTATCTGGTGCTGCGGCGGCTCGCCGAGGACCTGCTGGCGGCCGCAGAGCTGGACGACGCGACGCGCGTGAAGGCGGGATTCGCGGTCGACATGCTCGCCGACGCGCTGGCGCCGACGAACCTTCTGCTGACCAACCCGGCTGCCCTCAAGCGGGCGTTTGACACCGGCGGGCACAGCGTCGTGGCCGGCGCCCGCAACTGCGTCGACGACGTCCTCCACAACGGCGGCCGGCCGCGTCAGGTCGACGCCAGCACCTTCCGGGTCGGCGAGAACATGGCGGTCACGCCGAGCAAGGTCGTCTACCGCAATGACGTCATGGAGTTGCTGCAGTACCTGCCCCAGACCGACGAGGTTCACGCAACCCCGCTGCTGGCAAGTCCCCCATGGATCAACAAGTACTACGTCATGGACCTCGCGCCCGAACGCAGCCTGATCGAGTGGGCGGTGCAGCACGGGCGCACGGTGTTCGCGATCAGCTACAGCAACCCGGACGCCTCGCTCTCCGGCTTGACGATGGACGACTATCTCGTGCGCGGGACCCAGGCCGCGCTCGATGTCGTCGGCGAGATCACGCGCTCTGACACCGTCGATGTCCTCGCCGTCTGCCTGGGCGGAGCGCTGGCCGCCATGAACGCCGCCCACCTGGCCGCAGGCGGCGAGAAAGCGATCGGGACGCTGACGCTCATCAACACGTTGCTCGACTACACCGAGCCCGGCCAACTGGGCGTTTTCGTCGACGAGGGAACCGTGCGCAAGGTCGAAAGCCGGGTCGCCAAGAAGGGCTATCTCGACGGTCCCGACATGGCGGGCACCTTCAACGCGCTGCGCGCCAACGAGCTGATCTTCAGCTATGTGGCGTCGAACTGGCTGATGGGCGAGCAGCCGCCGGCGTTCGACCTGCTGGCGTGGAACGCCGACAACACGCGCCTGCCGGCCGCGATGTGCACGTTCTACCTGCGGTCGTGCTACCTCGAGAACCAACTCGCGGCCGGGACCATGGAGCTCGCCGGCCGCCGGCTCGACCTCGCCGCCGTGATGTCCGACACGTACATCGTCGCGGCCGAGCGCGACCACATCGTTCCATGGACGTCGTCCTACAAGTCGACAGGGCTCCTCGGCGGCGACGTGCGCTTCGTGCTCAGCAGCGGCGGACACATCGCCGGGATCGTGAACCCGCCCAACCCCAAGTCGTGGGTGCTGACCTCCGACGCCAATCCGCCGAGCGCCCAGAAATGGCGCGACGGCGCAAGCCAGCAGGACGAGTCCTGGTGGGAAGACTGGGCGCGCTGGATGGCCGATCGCGCCGGTCCACTCACCAAGCCGCCACGCATCGGCAGCCGCCGCCATCGCGTGCTGGCCGATGGACCCGGCGAATACGTCCACGGCTGACCCGGCCGCGTAGGCCCTGAAGCAGCTGGAGGCGGCGCTGCGGCGCGCGCCGCGCCGCCTCCTGAGCTGAGCCGGCTACTCCTGGATGCGTTCGATGAGGATCGCGACGCGCACGTGCGCGCGCCATTCGGTCAGGTCCTCCCCGCGCAGGCCGGTCGAGATTACGTCCACGGCTTTGATGTTGCGCAGCGTCTTGCGAGCCTCCTCGAGCGCGTTCTGAACCGCGTCGTCGGAGCTCGTGCCCGAGCCCACGAGCTCGATGATCTTGGTAACGGCCACCGTCTCCTCCTTGGTCGACTGGGCGGCACGCTATGACATGCGGCGCGGGGACGTCGGCGCCGGGCTTGCATCCGCCGAGGTCACCACGAGGCGACGTTCACGACGCCGGAGAACACAAACAACCCGCTCGGCCTGTTCGCAACCGTGGCGGCCTGGGACCCGCGGCGGTGGGGGTACCCGACCCCCCGGGGCGGGGGCAAGCGCCAAAATTTGGCGGGGGCGTAGGGTTGGGGCGGGTTTACGCCCCCAACAAAAACCACCCCCGCGGGGGGTGCCCCCCCGGGGGGGGCCGGGCCCCCGGGGGGGGGGGCCCCCCCCCCCCCCCCGGTCCGGGTCCAAGCGCAATATGTCGGCGGCGGCTTCGGATTGGGCCTGAGATCCGCCACATCATCACACCGTCCGACACGCCCGCTGGAACGGGACAGTCGAGCGTTTTCAGCAGACCATGGAACGCGAATGGGCCAAAGGCCTGCGCTACCGCAACAGCACCGCGCGCAACTGCGCACTGCCAGACTGGCTGCGCTACTACAACGAGCGCAGGCCCCACAGCTCACTCGGCAGCCGACCCGATCAGCCGCGCTCACAACCTCCCCGGGAGACCGTTGCTCTCATGACGCTTCCGTCATCCCCGCGCTCCCGCCACGGTCTGTGGCGGCTTCGAACGATGCTGTGGCCGATCCTGGAGACGGCGGGGGCGGCCGTAACGGCGTGGTATCTGGCAAAGCTCCTGCTTTCCGAGCGGGAGACGGGCTTCGCGCCGATCGCGGCGGTCATCTGTCTCGGCGCGGCGGTCGGCCAACAGCGCGAGCGCGCGCTTGAGCTGATGGGCGGTGTGGTCCTCGGCGTTCTGATCGCCGACCTGCTCGTGCGCGCCTTTGGCAGCGGCCCCCCGCAGGTCGGCCTGATGGTCGTGATGGCGATGTCCGCGGCAGCCCTCGTCGGCGGCGGGTCGCTGCTGATGACCGAGGCCGGCGTGTCCGCGATCATCATCGGCTCGACGGTGCCCTCGACGCTCGGTCTGTTCCCAGTCCGGCCCGTCGAGGGCCTGATCGGAGGCGCGGTCGCCTTCGCCGTCCACGCGCTCCTGTTCCCACCGGATCCCCTGCGGCACGTCGGTCTCGCTGCCAACGCCGTCTTCAGTAGCCTCGGTCGCACGCTGCAGGACCTGGCGTCGGCACTCAGGACCGGCGACCGCGAACAGGCCGAGCGCGCGCTCGAGCAGGCGCGCAGCATCGACGGCGCGGTGCGGGCACTCGGGGACGCGCTGGCGCTCGGCCGCGACACGGCTCGCTCGGCCCCGCTGCGCCGCGCGGCGCGCGGCGCGCTGGACCGCCAGGAGGAGATCAGCCGGCACCTCGACTTCGCGGTGCGCAACACCCGCGTGCTGGCGCGCGACACCCTGCGCTACGCGCGCAGCGGCGGCGCGCACGTGCTCGACCTCGCCGACGCGGTCGGCGATCTCGCGGAGGCGACCTGGGCGCTGGCCGCCGTCTTCGACAACCCGGGTGCGCGCGCTGATCCGCGCAGCCTGGCCCTGCGGGCTGCGGCACGCGCCAGCGAGGCGATGGCACGCAACCCGACCTCACGGTCACCGAGATCGCCGGGCAGGTTCGCTCGACCGCGGTCGACCTCGTGCGGGCGTCCCAGGCCGCCGCGCGCGACGACACCGGACTCGCCGCGGCATCCACGGAGGAGATGCTGGCCGAAGCGCTCCACACCCCGTCCAGCCGCACCCAGTCGACGCCGCCGGACACGTCGCCCTAGCTGAGCTGCCCGTAGACGTAGTGAACGGTTGAGGGGGGACGTCCGGCCCCCGACGGAGGGTGCGGTCAGCGACGACTGACCCATCCGAAGGAGGCCGGACGTGGAGGACCGTAGATGCAAGCTCGGACTGGCGGGCCGTTTGCAGTTGGTTCGTTTGATCGAGAGTGGATGCTCGCTCAGAGCCGCAGCCGCTGAGAGTGCTGTTTCGCCGGCCACGGCGCATCGCTGGTGGCATCGCTGGAAGGCCGCCGGCGAGGATGAGCGGGCGTCGCTTTCGTGTCTGCGGACGCGCAGCTCGCGGCCGCGCTCGTGTCCGTGGGCGCTGAGCGCCGAGGCCGAGCAGGCGATCCTGACCGCGCGCGCGAAGACGAATTGGGGGCCGATGCGGTTGACCTACCTGACCGGCCGGCACCGCTCGACGGTCTGGAAGGTGCTCGCTCGGCACGGCGTCTCGCGCCAGCGACGCAGCCAGCCGCGGCAGAGCACGCGCCGCTATGAGTGGACCGAGGCGGGGGCGTTGTTGCACATCGACGCGTTTGAGCTGCCGAAGTTCGACCGGCCCGGGCACTGAGCGACGGGGGAGCGCGCCGAGCGTCACAAGACCCGCCGGGCCGGCACGGTCAAGGTGATCGGTGTCATCGACGACCACACCCGCCTGGCCTACTGCGAGCTGCACGGCGCCGAGAACAAGCACACCGTCTCAGGGACGCTGCGACGCGCCGCAGACTGGTTCACCGCGCAGGGCTGCGGACCCGTCCAAGCGGTCATGAGCGACAACGCGAAGTGCTACGCCACCAGCCACGAGTTCCGCGATGTCCTCACCGAGCTCAGGGCCCGCCACATCCTCATCCCGCCCTACACGCCACGCTGGAACGGCAAGATCGAGCGTTTCTTCGGCACCCTGGACACCGAATGGGCCCACGGCCGCGTCTGGCCCGACAGCACCCGACGCGACCGCGCCCTGGCATCCTTCATCCGCTACTACAACCGCAGGCGACCGCACTCAGCCGTCGGCGGCCGACCACCCATCAGCCGCGTTCACTAAGTCCGCGAGCAGGACACCTAGCTCGGCGACACTCGACAGTGCTGGCCTCGTGAGGATCGTCCAGATGTCGGATCTCCACTCGGAGAGGGTCCGTTCCGACCCGAGCTGCTGAGCGCTGCGATCGAGGAGACGGACGAGCTGGCGCCGGACCTGGTGGTGATCGCCGGCGATCTGACCATGGAGGGCTACCGCGGCGAGTTCGAGGAGTGCAAGCGGTTTCTCGACCGGCTGACCTGCCGCATGTGGTCGCGACGATGGGCAACCACGATGCTCGCAATGTCGGCTACCGGCACTTCGAGGACATCTTCGGCGCGCGTGACTCCGTCACGACGGTGGCCGTCGACGAGGGTCGCGCCAAGGTGGTCGCGATCGACTCCACCACCCCCGATCTCGACGAGGCGAGGTCGGGCGCGAGCACTACGGCCGGCTCGACGCCGAGCTGCGCGGCTGGACCGCTGGGCCACGGACCGTCGTGATCCACCATCACATCCTGGCGGTGCCCGGGACCGGCCGTGACGTCAACAACCTCCGCGACGCCGGTGACGTCATGACGATCCTGCGCGAGCTCGAGGTGGACGCGGTGCTCTCCGGGCCCGTCACGTGCCGTAGGTGTGGAGCATCAGCCGCGCGCGGGTGGTGCATTCCGGCACCGTCTCGACGTTGCGCGTGCGCGGCATGATGCCGCCGTCCTACAACCTCATCGAATTCGACGCAACGAGGTCCGCATCACGATGCGCCGGCCCGGAGAGGGCACACAGGGCGCCGCGCAGGCTTGAGCGTCGGAGTCGGGGCCGGTTGCGGACGGCCGGGAAGAGACGGTGAAGCGGGCTCATGCGGCGATCGGCCACGCTGCGATGCGCAGTGTGCTCGACGCGATCGCGTTCGGCAACGCGCGCTGACCGCCCTCGGTAATCGACGCGTTCTTCCGGTCGGGCGGGGGGCGGACATCGTCCTTGGCCACCTGAGCGTGCAACGGTCCGGCGAGGTGGCCGAGCCGCGCTTCCGCGCGCACCGGCTGCGCGGCGGGCGGCGTGGGTATTTGCGCCGTTTGCCAGGGGACGGCGGGGGTAGGGAGACGCTGATGAGCTCGGCGGCCTCGGGTGAGACCCTCGGTGGCGGGCCCGGCGCCGGCGCGGGCGGGCGGGCGGCGTCGACGCCGCTGAACCCCACGATCACGCGGACGATGTTGACGGTGTTCGTGATCGGCGACGTCCTCGGCGCCGGCATCTATGCGCTCGTGGCGAGGTCGGCGCCGAGGTCGGCGGGGCGATCTGGGCCTCGTTTCTGCTCGCGGGCACGCTCGCGCTCTTCACCGCCGCCTCCTACGCCGAGCTGGTCACGAAGTACCCGAAGGCTGCGGGCGCCGCGCTGTACGTCCACCGCGCCTTCAAGCAGCCGTTCTTCACCTTCGTCGTCGCCTTCGCGGTGATGGCGAGCGGCGTGACCTCGGCCGCGACGCTGGCGACGGCGTTCGGCGGCGACTCCCTGTCGGAGTTCGTCGAGTTGCCGAAGGTCCTCGTCGGGATTGTCTTCATCGCCGTGCTGTCGCTGATCAACTTCCGCGGGATCAAGGAGTCCGTCGGGCTGAACCTCGGGCTGACGGCGATCGAGCTGGTGGGACTGCTGCTCGTGGTGGTGATCGGCGCCGCCTTGCTGCTCGACGGTGGCGGTGACCCCGGCCGCGCGCTCGACTTCAAGAGCGGCTCGAGCGTCCCGCTGGCCGTGCTCGGCGGCGCCTCGCTCGCGTTCTTCGCGCTGATCGGCTTCGAGGACTCCGTCAACGTCGCGGAGGAGACTAAGGAGCCCTCGCGCGTGTACCCGCGCGCGCTGTTCCTCGGCCTGGGGATCGCGGGGACCGTCTACATGCTGGTGACGGTGGTCGCCTCGATGGCGGTCGAGACCTCAAAGCTCATCAAGTCCGACGGCCCGCTGCTCGAGGTCGTCGACCAGGGCCCGCTCGGCGTCCCGACGAAGCTGTTCGCGGCGATCGCGCTGTTCGCGCTGACTAACGGCGCGCTGATCAACCTGATCATGGCCTCGCGGATCGTCTATGGGATGAGCAACGAGGGCATCGTGCCGGCCGCGTTCGGGCGCGTGCACGAGGGCCGCCAGACGCCGTGGGTGGCGATCGCCTTCACCGCCGGCCTCGCCCTCGTGCTCGTGACCCTCGGCGACCTCGAGTCGCTCGCTGACACGACCGTCCTGCTGCTGCTGATCGTGTTCGTGTGCGTCAACGTCGCCGTGCTCGTGCTGCGCAGCGACCGCGTCGAGCACGAGCACTTCCGCGCGCCGGGCGTGATCGCACTCCTTGGCGCGGCGGCCTGCGCCGCGCTGATCGTGCAGAAGGCCGTCGCCGAGACGGACACGTTCCTCTACGCCGGCGGCCTGATCGCCCTCGGGGATCGTGCTCTGGGTGATCAACCGCGCGGCTACATCTCGAGCGTCGCGTCCAAGCTGATCTCCGTCGCGCGTGGTTCTGATCTGTTGGCGAGCGAGTTCGGTGATCGCGGCGGCGTGGCGCGGAGCGACGCCGCTGACAACGCTTCTACCGCTCGGCGTCGAGACGACCAAGCGGGTGCCGAGTCGTCTGCCGCGGACCGCGACGTCCTGGATGGCGTCCCAGGGCAACCGCAGCGTGTGCCGCATCCCTACGAACAGGAGCCGTTGGTCGGTCACGACCAGGACGCCGTCGTGTCCGGTGGTGATTGCGGGCGCCATGTCGAGGACGCGCTCGCCGGGCTCGGTGAGGGCCGCGATGCGGTCGAGTAGCGGCGTGGCCTGCTCGATGCCGAGGCACTCGACGCGGGCGGCGGCCAGTCGTCCCTCGACGGCGTCGCCGCCCGGCTGGCGCGCCGCCGCGTGCGCGCCGACCTCGCGCGCGGCTTGTTCGATCGCCTGGGCGAGCTTGCGCAGTGCCTGCTCGTCGCGGCGGTGCCAGCGGACCTCCTCGCGCCAGTGCGGCCCCTCGACGACGAGGCGCGGTGATCGCTGCCCCGGCGCTTCCGCGACTTGGGCTCGAACGGACGGGACGAGCTTATGGGTTCGGGTGGGGGTGCTGAGGCGATCGTCGTAGAGGATCAGCCGGCGTCCGTAGGCGGCGATCGGATTCGGCGCGCGAGCGATCGCCGCGTCGCGCCGCGCGCGGTCGATCGCGCGGTCATGTGTTCGCTCCGCCTGCCGCAGTGCCCGTCGTGCGGCGAGGATCTCGTCGCGGTCGGTGCCCTGCGCTGCGCGCAGCTCCCGCGCCGCCGCCTCCAGCGCCTCGCGCCTGCGGAGCCGGTCGGGTATCAGTCGGGCATGCCGAACAAGCGCATCATCGCTTAGTGGGTTCGTCGCCCGGACAGTGCGACAACGCGTGGGATACGAAGAGCACAGGGAGCGGGTGCGCCGCCAGTACGCCGCAACTCCGGCCGGCACGCGGGTCCGGCTCGCCAAGACCACGTCCAACCTGTTCCGCCACCGGCGGCGGAGGTCTGCCGTCCGACTGGACGTCCAGAGCCTCGACGGCGTGCTGGCGGTCGATCCGGTCGGGCGGACCGCGGACGCAGGGGGCATGACGACCTACGAGAACCTCGTTGACGCGACACTGCCCCACGGCCTCATGCCGCTGGTGGTGCCTCAGCTGAAGACCATCACGCTCGGAGGAGCGGTCAGCGGGCTCGGGATCGAATCCTCCTCGTTCCGCAACGGGCTGCCGCACGAGTCCATGGTCGAGATGGAGGTGCTCACCGGCGATGGGCGCCTCGTGCTCGCCCGGCCCGACAACCAGCACCGCGACCTGTTTCATGGCTTTCCCAACTCCTACGGCACTCTCGGATACGCCCTGCGGCTGACGATCGAGCTCGAGCCCGCGCGGCCGTTCGTGCGGTTTCGCCACGTGCCATTCACTGACGGGATCACCTGCTTCGCGACGATGGCTGAGGTCTGCGCGCAGCGATCCTTCGAAGGCGGGGCGGTGGACTTCGTCGATGGCGTCGTGTTCAGCGCGGAAGAGCTGTACCTCACGCTGGGCACGTTCGTCGAGGAGGCGCCAACCACGAGCGACTACACCGGGATGGAGATCTACTACCGCTCGATTCAGCGCCGCCGCGTCGACCACCTGACCATCCGCGACTACCTGTGGCGCTGGGACACGGACTGGTTCTGGTGCTCGCGCGTCTTCGGCGTGCAGGACCCGCGCGTCCGCCGGCTGGTACCGAAGCGATGGCTCCGGTCCGACACCTACTGGAAGCTCGTAAACATCGAGCGGCGCCACGGACCGCTGCGACGGCTCGACCGGCTGCGAGGACGGCCGCCATGGGAGGATGTCGTGCAGGACATCGAGGTGCCGATCGAGCGTGCGGCCGAGTTCCTCGACTTCTTCATGCGCGAGGTGCCGATCTCACCGCTGTGGTTGTGTCCGTTGCGCCAGCGCGACCCGGCCGCGACATGGGACCTCTATGCGCTCGACCCCGAGACGACGTACGTGAATTTCGGCTTCTGGTCCACCGTGCCGGTCAATGACGACGAGTCGGTCGGCGCGTGCAACCGCCGGATCGAACGCGTGGTTGAAGAGCTCGGTGGTCGCAAGTCGCTGTACTCGACTTCGTTCTACGAGCGCGAAGAGTTCTGGCGGCTCTACAACGGTCCGGAGTACGCGGCGCTGAAGGCCGCCTACGACGGCGAGCATCGGCTGCTCGACCTCTATGAGAAGTGCGTCGAGCGTGGCTAGCGGCAAGAGCAGAGCCGTGCCGCTGGCGGATGTCTTGGACCGCGTGACCGGCTCGGGCACAGGCATTGAGTTCCGCGCCTATGACGCAAGCAGGGCCGGGCCGCCAGACGCCACGATCCGCGTCGACATCCGCTCACCGCTCGCCGTCAGCCACCTCGTCCAAGCACGCAATGACCTCGGGCTCGCGCGGGCCTACGTTTCCGGCGAGATCGAGGTCTACGGCGATCTACACGAAGCGCTGCGCCGGCTGTGGCGCGTCAACGAGGGCAACGTGCACTGGCGGGAGCGACTGCGGGTGCTCCGCTCGGTCGGGCTGGGCGCGCTGCGGCGCGTCGACCCGCCGCGCGAGGAAGCGCGCCTGCGCGGACGCCGGCACAGCAGGCGCCGCTCGGCCGTCGCCGCATCTCATCACTACGACGTCTCCAACCGCTTCTACGAGTGGATCCTCGGCCCGTCGATGACCTACACCTGCGCCCTGTACCCCGTGGCCGACGCCACGCTGGAGCAGGCGCAATTCACGAAGCACGACCTCGCGTGCCGCAAGCTCGGCCTGCGTCCGGGCATGCGACTGCTCGACGTCGGCTGCGGGTGGGGCGGCATGGTGCTGCACGCTGCCCGGCACTACGGCGTCCAGGCGCTCGGCGTGACACTTTCGCGACGGCAGGTCGAGTGGGCGCGCCGAGAGATCGCCGAGGACGGTCTTGCGGGCCAAGCCGAAGTGCGGCTGCTCGACTACCGCGACGTGGCCGAGACCGGCTTCGAGGCGATCGCCTCGATCGGCCTCACCGAGCACGTCGGCAAAGCTCAGCTCCCGGCGTACTTCCGGTTCCTCTACGACAAGCTGGGCCCGCGTGGGCGGCTGCTCAATCACTGCATCACCCGGCCGAGCAACCAGTACCCGCCGCTGTTGCGCGACGGCTTCATCGACCGCTACGTGTTCCCCGACGGCGAGCTGCTCGGCCCCGGACACATCATCTCGACGATGCATGACACGGGCTTCGAGTTGCGCCACGAGGAGAACCTGCGGGAGCACTACGCCCGTACGCTGACGGCCTGGGAGGACAACCTCGAGACGCACTGGTCCGAGGCGGTCGAGGAGGTCGGGGAAGCCAGAGCGCGGGTATGGCGCCTGTATCTCGCCGGCTCGCGCGTCAGCTTCGAGGACCGCTGGCTCGAGCTGCACCAAACACTCGGCGTGAAGGCCGAGGACGGCGATGCGGCGATGCCGCCACGGGCCGAATGGCCACTCGCGGAGGTGAATGGGACAGCGCGCCCAGCGCTTCCCTCGCTGTCTGGCGGGACGTGATGCCGATCAGCCTGACGGGAGTGGCCCGGGACTGAGCGACCGCGTCGCGGGTAGGCATCTAGACGTGACGGCGCTGCTCGCTCTCGGAGTGCTCGCCGCCCTGGCCTCGGCGGTGCTCTATAGCGCCGGGGTGACACTCCAGGCCATCGAGGCACGCGATGCGCCGTGCGAGGAGTCGTTGAAACTCTCGCTGCTCAGGTGGCTGGTCCATCGGCGCCGCTGGCTGGCCGGCACTTCATGCGTGGCCGGTGGATGGGCGATGCAGGCCACTGCGCTGATGCTCGCGCCGATCACCATCGTGCAGCCGGCGCTGGCGGTCAGCGTCGTCTCGCTGCTGTTCATCGCGGTGCGCTTCTTCGGCGAGTCGGTCCGCCCGCGCGAGCTGCTCGCCGCGCTCGCCATCGTAATTGGCGTGGCGGGCCTGGTGCTCGTCGCTCCCCAGCAGACCGAGGCGCACGCGAAGCCGCTGACGCTCAGCCTCGGCATGGCGGTGCTCGGAGCGATCGCACTCGCCCCCTACGCCCTGCGCGGCCATCGGCGCTTCGGCGCCTTCGCCGTCATCAGCGCCGGGTTGGCCTATGCGTGGACGGGCTTCAGCACGAAGTTTCTCGCGGACAGCGTCTCCTCGGGCGCCTGGGTGGTCGCCGCGCTGTGGCTGGTTGCGACCGCGGTAGCGGGCGTCGTCGGGCTGCTGTCGGAGATGACGGCTCTGCAGAACCGCTCGGCGATCCGGGTCTTCCCCGTCGTGCTCGTTGTCCAGATCGTCGTCGCCGTCCTGCTGGCGCCCCTACTTGCGGGCGAGAGCTGGAGCCCCGATGCGCTCGTCGTCGCGGGCCTCGTCGCCTCGCTCGTCGTGGTCTCGGCCGGGACGCGGGCCCTGGCCGGCGCCGACGCCGTCGGCGCCGTGATCGGCACCGACGAGGCGCAGCGTGACCCGGCGGCGGCTGCGGACGAGGTCGGCGAGCGTGACCAGCGTGGGGAAGGGGACAGCGCTCACCATCAGGAGGACGAGCGTCAGCGTGACGCCGACGGCGAGCCCGGGCGGCAGCGCGAGGACGGCGGCCGCGGACGCGACCAGGCCGGCCGGCGGGATCGGGAGCCCCGTGAACCCGTGGCTGTCCTGCAGCACGGCGAACCGAGCTAGGCGCCAGGATCCCCCGAGCACGAAGGCAACGCAGGTGGCTGGCCCCAGTACGGGCACGGAGCCCAAGGGCCCCTGGTGAAGGAGCAGCGCCGGGGCGACACCGAAGGCGACGATGTCCGCGAGCGAGTCGAGCTGGCAGCCGAAAGGGCCGCAGCTCCCGCTGCGGCGGGCGAGGTAGCCGTCGACCGAGTCGAGCACCGCCGCAACCGCGACGGCTGCGAAGGCCTCGCCGAGGCGGTCCTCGGCGACCAGCATAAGGGCCACGACGCCGGCCACGAGGCTCGCGCTCGTGGCGACGTTTGCGAGGTTGACGAACTGCCTCACGGCGCCGCTCCGGCGTGCACGTAGCGGGCGATCGGTGTGACCCCGGCGCGCGCCCGGCGCCCCACCTCGACCAGGGGCCGGGCGTCCGCGGCGGGCACGAGCACGTCGGCGCGCGAGCCCAGGTGGATGAGCGCAATCCGCTGTCCGGGCTCGACGCGGTCCCCGAGCCACGCCCAGGAGGAGATGCGCCGCGCGAGCATCCCGGCGAACTGCACAAGAACCACGCGCCGCTCCCCGTCATCGATGGCCAGGCGCTTGCGGTGGTTCGAGCGGGCGCGGCCCAGGAAGGCGGGCCAGTATCCGCCCGGCGTCTCCTCGGCGAGCGCGATCCGCCCCGCCGACGGGCTGCGGTTGACGTGCACGTCGTAGATGGCGAGGAAGATGCTGATGCGAAGGGCGTCGCCTCCGGGCAGCCAGGGATCGCCCACCATGTCGATGTCGACCACCACGCCGTCGGCGGGAGCGTAGAGCGTGTCACGTTCGCGCGGCGCACGCCGCGGCGGGTCGCGGAAGAACACCGCGCAGGCGATGGTGACCGCGAGCAGCAGCCGACCCTTGAGCAGCCGCAGGGGCGCCAACGCAGCCTCGGCCGCGCACGCCGCGAGCACGTAGCGGCGGGCCTCGCGCAGACTCCGGCGCGTCATCGCAGGCCTTCCGGCGACCGGCAGGCGAAGAGCACGGCGGGGGGCACGTTGAGCAGCGACAGGCGCCGGCGCACGGAGCCGAAGAGACGCTCGAGCTCCCGCCGAATGAAGGGCGAGTACTGCAGCACGAGCATCACGCCGTCGTCCGCCAGGGCGCGGCCCGCAGCGTGGAGGATCTCCCGTCGCACCGGGCCGGGCAGCGAGGTGAAGGGGAGTCCCGAGACGATCACCTCAGGACGCCGGCCGCCCAGGTGGGCGTCGAGGTTCGCCGCCGAGTCCGCGATGACGTGGACGCGCGGGTCGGTCACCTCGGCGGCGAGCGTCTCCGCAAGCGCGGGGTCGAGCTCGAAAGCCAGCAGACGCGCGTCCGGCCGCAGGCGGCGGACGATCTCCCGCGTGTACGGACCCGTTCCGGCGCCGAGCTCGACGACGCAGCGCGCCTGGGCTACGGGAGCCATGTCGAGGGTGGCCCGCACGGTCCGCCGCGAAGTCGGTAGAACCGCGCCGACCCGGCGCGGCCCCTCAAGGAACGAGCGGAGGAATCGTGCCCGCTCCCGCAGCACGTCCCTGGCTCGGCTCACGACAGCACCCCGTCGGTCGGCCACACGACGACACTTCCCCGCGATCAGTATGGACCAGTCCTGGGAACTGAGGGACAGCGCCGTTCGGGCGTCGGGTTAGGGTGGGCGGCCAGATGGAGGACCTCGCGCTGGGCGCCGTAGCGGCCGTGACAGCCTCGGCGCTGTTCAGCGCCGGGCTGGTGCTCCAATCGCTGGAGGCGCGCACCGTCCCTGCCGAGCACTCCCTGCGCCTGTCGCTGATCGGGCGCCTCCTCGGCAGACGCCGCTGGGTGCTCGGCGGTCTCCTGATGGTGGTCGGCTTCGCCTTCCATGTGGGCGCGTTGCTGCTCGCTCCGCTGACCGTCGTCCAGCCCTCGCTGGCGGCGGGGCTGGTGGTGTTGCTGGCGGTCGGCGCGCGCAGCGGCGGTGAGCCGATCCGCTCCCGCGCGCTCCTCGCGGTGGCGGCCATCTCTTTGGGTGTGGTGGGTTTGACGCTGAGCGCGCCCGACCGCACCACGGTGTCGGCGGGCAGCCTCGCGCTCGCCTTAGGCCTCGGCGCGCTGGGCGCGGTCGCGCTGCTACCGCACGCCCTCGCTGTGCTCGACCGCCGGCACCGGCAGGCGGGCAGTCTGGTGGCGACGATCGGCGCGGGGGCCGCCTACTCGCTGACCGGGCTGACCACCAAGCTCATCAGCGACCGGATGGACGCGGGCGACTGGGGCGGCGCGGCCTTCTGGCTCGCCCTCACCATCGGCGGTGCGGCGTTGGCCCTAGTCGACCAGACAACCGCGCTGCAGCGCCGCGGGGCGACCCAGGTCGGGGTGATCATCTATGTCATGCCCGTCGTGGTGCCCGTTGTGTTGGCGCCGCTGCTCGTGGGCGAGGCTTGGGGATCGTCCGCTGCCCCGCTCGCGCTGTCCGTCGCCGCGGTGTGCGCGGGCGCTGCGTCGCTGTCGGGCACAAGCCAGGTGAGCAGGCTCGAGGAGGCCTCACGCGTGCGCTGGTGAGCACGCCGTGCCCACGAGTGAACCGAATAGCCCGCTGAGCAGGTTTTTCTGATGCGCCGAGGCGGACTCGAACCTCCACTCAGTTAGCCTGGACCAGGCCTCAACCTGGTAACGCGGGTGTCAGATAAATAGTGTCGTTATCCATGCAGCGAAGGGGCCAGCCGAGCCGTCGTCCCGGCGCGCGAGTCGCCGATCGCGGCGGGGATCCGCGACGGTGACGGAGCGGGTGTGATCGACGGGAGCAACAGACTGATGCAGCTGGGACAGGTGGCACCGATCGGCTCTGCGAGCAGCTGACATGACCGTCAGCGCCGGCGACGTCGCGCGGGAGCGGGCCGGGAGGCTGCCGGAACTCGATCCGCACGTGATCGTGCTCTTCGGAGCAACGGGCGACCTCGCCCGCCGCAAGCTGATCCCGGGGCTCTTCGACCTCGGCCGGGCGGGGCTGCTGCCGGACGAGTACCGCATTCTCGGCACGTCACTTGACGAACTGGACGACGAGGGCTTCCGAGAGCACGCCCGCGGCGCGCTGCGCGAGTTCTGCCGCCTGCAGATCGGCGACGAGGACTGGCGAGCGTTGAGCGAGCGGCTGGCCTTCGTGCCCTCCCGCGCCGATGCGCTGGCGGCCGGCGTCGCGGGAGCGGAGCAGGCTATCGGGCGGGAGGCTCGTCGACTCCATTACCTGTCTGTGCCGCCGTCCGCGGCGGGTCCGATCGTCCGCGCGCTCGGCGGCGCCGGCCTGGGCGAGCGCGCTCGCGTGATCACGGAGAAGCCGTTCGGAACCGACCTCGAGTCGACTTCTACGCCGAGCGGACGGACCCGGACGACCCCGCCGTGACCGACGCCATTCACGCGGTCGACTCGGCGCAGATCGGCGAGCCGGGCTGCGCGACGCACCGCACACCTACCTGATGCGCTCGATCCAGCCGTTCGTGCGCGACCCGTTCGCGCAGTTCGCGGAGGCGCGCGGCGACAAGGCGGGCGCACAGGGCCCGCTGGCGGGCTCGCCGGCGTAAAACTTCCTGACCGGCTCGGGCGGCTTCAGCCAGGTCTTCACCTACGGGCTGATCGGCCTGCGCTGGCGCGAGAACGCCGTGCATCTCGATCCGACGCTGCCGCCGCAGCTGTCGGCCGGGGTGACGCTCCGGGGCCTGCACTGGGAGGGGCGCATGTTCGACGTCGCGATCGGCGCCAGCACGATCAAGGTGACGCTGCGCAGCGGCAGCGCCTTCACGGTCGAAAGCCCCGCCGGCACGCAGACGGTGGGCTCCGGCTCGGCGCTGACGCTCCCGATGCGTCGGCCCGACCTCACCGCGACGGACAACCTCGCGCGCTGCAAGCCGGCGACGGCGACATCCGAGGAGGCGGGGATGTACGCCGAGGCCGCCGTCGACGGCTCGGCCGCCACGATCTGGGCGCCGGCGGACGCCAGCGGAAGCCTCACGGTGGACCTCGCGAGCGCGAGCAAGATCCACCACGTCTCGGTCAGCTGGACGGACACGACGCCGGCGTCGTCGAGCATCGAGACGTCGACCGACGGGAGCACGTGGACGCCGGCGTCGGCTGACTCGACCGGCAAGCTCTCCAAGCCCGTGACGGCCCGCTACGTGCGCGTGAACATGACGCGGGCGAGCGGGGTGGCGAGGACCGGGATCCGGGAGCTCGTGGTGACCAAGTAACGCCGTCTATAGGTGCGAACGAGTGCACCGCGGAAAGCGGTCAGTCGGATATCACTGTCGCCCGCGCGAGCGACGCCGCACCGACCACGCCCGAATCGTCACCGAGGACGGCCGGCACCCAGGTCAGTTCGGGATTCGGGCGCAACATCCACGGCGCGGCGGCAGCCTCGATCCGGTCGGCCAGATCCTGACCGAGCTTCTCCGCGAGTCCCCCACCGATCGCGACGAGTTCCACATCGACCATGTTGACGACGGACGCGACGCCGATGCCGAGCGTCTCGATCGCCATGTCGAAGAGCTGTTCGGCCAGCTCGTCGGACTCGTCCAGCGCTCGGGCCCACACTCTTGAGGTCAGCGTGTCCTTGCGCTCGTCGTCGCGGATCGAGAACAGCGAGGTCTGGCGGCCGGCGTCGACCATCGCTGCGGCCACCCCCGCCATCGACCGCCGACCCGCATACGCCTCGACACACCCTCGTCGACCGCAGCTGCACAAGGCTCCTCCCGGTCGCACAACCACGTGACCGATCTCGCCGGCCGCACCGCGGGAACCGTTGAACGGACGCCCGTCGAGGATCAACGCGCCGCCGATCCCGGCCCATCCAAACACCGAGCACATTGCCGACATCACGGGCCGCACCAGCGATCCACTCACCGAGTAGACCGACGTTCACGTCGTTTCCCAACGTCACCACGCCGAGCTGTCGTTCGAGTTCGCCGCCGAGATCGACCTGATCCACCCAGTTCGCAAGATTCGGCACGGTCAGCACGTCGCCGTCGTGGACAACACCGGGGATGCCCGCTCCCACCGCAACAGGTGACTCGCTCAGCGACTCGACCAACTCGACGATGACATCGATGACCGAGTCAGGGCCTCCGCTCGGCGTGTCGAGCTTCGCGCGGTCGATGACCCGATGATCCCAATCGACGATTCCGACTTCGATGTTGGTGCCCCCGACGTCGACTCCCGCGACGATCATGTCGGGGTCTCCTGTTCTCGCGAGATGGCTCGCACCGCGCCGACCGTACCAGCGCGCGATCGCGGCGGAGGCCAACCGTTCGCTCAAGGAGCTCAGCGCGGGGCCGTTCATGCTCTTGGGGATGGCCGCGCCACTGCACAACGCACAGATGCAGGAGCGGCGCGGGAGCCGATCGCGCGCCAGCGGACGCCTGCTCCTCGTCCGAGGCGGTAGTCGAGCTGAGCATGCCCGGCGACGCGTGGCAGGATGCTGGCTTCGTCGAGAAGGGGAAGCGCGCCGAGCTGGGCACCGCGCCCGGGCTAGCGGCGACGCCCGGTCGCAACGGTTGCTCGAAGACGCTCGTGTTCGTGTTGACCTCGTCGGCATGCGCTGAGCACCCGCCGCAGGGGAATGGGGTCCCGACCGGACTTGCCTCGAGTCGCCGGCGCGCCGACAAGGAAGTGGTGGGGCGGGCACAGCATCCTTGCCTTCATCCTTGCCCGCCCCACCTTCTCTATCGGCGCTCGCCGGCCGTTACGTGTGGGGGTCTGGACGCATGGGTTCGACCGGGCCCGTGTCACGATGGCTCGCCCGGTGCCGCTGTTCGCAACCGAGCACATCGCTATGCCCTCCGTGGAAGCTGGACGCTGCGGCTCAACCTGCCGCTCCAGCTCACCGACGCGGTGACCCTCGTCGCGGTCGCCGCGCCCTGGTGACCGCAGGTCCCGTTTCTCGTCGAGCTCGTCTACTTCTGGGCGTTCAGCGCCTCGCTAGCCAAGAGCGACGCCCTACGCGCCCGCCGGCGACCGCGGTATCCAGCTTCAACCCAGCAGGAGGAATTCGTGACTGTCCAGAAACAGAGCCCGCCCGCCGCCACGGAGCGGACCGAGCAGGGCGCGCCCGGCACTGCTGACGAGGGCCCCGAGCTCAAGAAGTCGCTGAAGTCGCGTCACATGACGATGATCTCGCTGGGTGGGGTGATCGGCGCCGGTCTGTTCGTGGGCTCGAGCGCGGTGATCAAGACGACGGGGCCGGCCGCCGTCGTTTCGTACCTGTTGGCGGGTGTGCTGATCGTGCTGGTGATGCGGATGCTGGGTGAGATGGCGGTGGCCAATCCGCAGGTCGGTTCGTTCGCGGAGTCTGCGCGCCGGTCGCTGGGCGGTTGGGCGGGCTTCAGCGTCGGCTGGCTGTACTGGTACTTCTGGGCGATCGTGCTTGCGATCGAGGCGGTGGCCGGAGCGGAGATCCTGCAGCGCTGGATCGATGCGCCCGTGTGGCTCATGGCCGTGCTGCTGATGGCGCTGCTGACCGGCATCAACCTGACGTCGGTGAAGTCCTTCGGCGAGTTCGAGTTCTGGTTCGCGGGCATCAAGGTCGTCGCGATCGTGGCCTTCATCGTGATCGCACAATCCCCATGCCCGCGCGTGGTGTCCCTCGGGATACGGCGCCGCGTTTGTGGCGCAGGCTCAGGACTTCGTGGGCGCCGTTCTCGGCCGAAGCAAGATCGCCAACGACTTCTGGACGGGCTATCAGATCATGCTCGTCTGCGATGCCGTCCAGTCGGCAGCGGCAGAAGGGCGTTCGATCGAGATCGCGGAACTCGATGCGAAGTATCGCGGAGCAACCGTCTAGGTCCTAGGCGTCGTGTGGATCGGCGGAGGGCATCTCCCACGAACGGGGAACGTCGGGTGTCACAATCGTGTTACAAAGTAGTCCGGACGGATGTATACCGTCCGAACCGACGGAAACACGCTGTGTCGCTATCGCACGCTGCGCCCAGCCGTTTCTGCCCCACCAGGAAGGACCGAAGTGGCACGACTCGTCGCTGCAGTTGCTCAGCGCACCGCTGAGCGATGTGAGCACAAGGCCGCGCGCCTCGAGCACGATGCCGCAATGTGTGACCCTCGCGTCGCCGCCGAGCACGCAGACGCAGTCGACCAGGCGCTGTCGCATGGCGAACCCTCCCGTAGCGTGTCGGCAACCACGCGGCGCAGTTCGCCGAGCTCGCGCATCTCGCTCGAGAGGAACACCGTGCGGGTCGCCGCCCAGCGGCGAACTCGTCCGGGCCGAGGCGCCGGACAGCGGAGGCGGTGTCGACGGGCACGCCGACATGATGGCGACCAGGGTGGCGCTACCGTCGCCGCCTATGGCGCTTACCGATTACGAGCAGCTGGCGAAGATCCGGGAGGCATGGCCGGATTTCGTGCGGACCGTCGAGGACCGCGCGGGCGCCTATCCCGGCGCGAGCGTCGTCTTGAGCAGCAAGCGCAGCGTGCCAGCCTGCGACCCGGTCGCGTTACACGACGACGAACTGGTGATCATCGCCGTGGCGAGCACGACGAATCGCTCATCGAGCAGGACCTCGTCCACGCGGGCCGCGACGTGATCGACGGCACCTTCGGCCCCGGCGTGGTCGCTCGGTTCCGCGTGCTGGGTCGGGGCGAAGGCGTCAGGGCGCTGGGCGACGAACTCGTAGCGCTCGGGCTTCAGGTCCAGCGTCTGACGCGCGTGGCGACGGGCAAGAGCTGACGCGGGCGCCGGGCACTTTCCGTCACCGCCGATACTGCGCTCATACTGCACGCGGTGGCCGAAGACGGCGGAAATCGACCGCAGACGACTACTCGGCTAGGTCCGCGCTAGCAGCGAAAATCGCTGCAAACTCGCCTGAATCCAACGTCTTGTCGGTCCGACAGCGCCGAGGCGGACCCCCTTACCATGGAAGTGCTCTACCAGCTGAGCTAAGAGGGCGGGGGACCGGAGGGTAGCTCACGCGACGGGTGGAGCGGGCACGCGCAACCTCATGGGGACGCGCGGCCTGACTACTCGCCCCAGCCCGACCCGCAGCGCCAACGCGCGCCCACAGCGCGTGCCGAGCGCACGCGAGCGGGGCGCAGACGACCATCGCCAGCGCGGACGGAATGAAGCACAGGCCCGCCCCAGCGGCCGAGACGCCGAAGCCGTACCCGGGCCCCGGTTGGCGTGATTTCGCCGCCTCCGTAAACGCGCGCCGGTCGCCGTATCCCACGCGTTCTACGCTCGGACGGTGGACGACCAGCAGCTCAACCCCGCGCTCGAGGAGGCCAGATACTGCCCGCGCTGCGGCCAGCATGCGACGGTCGACTACCCGCGCTCGCTCAACTGCCCGCACTGCGGCTACGGCGCCTACTACAACCCGAAGCCGGTCGCGGCGGCGATCCCGGTCACGCCCGACAACCGGATCATCCTGCTCAAACGAGGCTTCGATCCCGGCAAGGACCTCTGGACCTTCCCCGGCGGCTTCGTCGACCTCGGCGAATCGGTCGAACAGGCCGCCACACGAGAAGCGCAGGAAGAGCTCGAGATCGACATCGAACTCACCGGCCTCGTCGGCGTCTACAGCCGACCAGAGGACCGCGTCGTCCTGATCGTCTTCGCCGCCACCACTGACCAAACCCCGCAGACCACGCCCGAAGCGCTTGAGGTCCGCGCCTTCCCTCCCGACGAGATCCCATGGCAACAACTGGCCTTCTGGTCGACGACGAACGCACTCAGAGACCTCCTCGGCGAAAAGCGTTCCTGACGCTTCGCCGCGCGCTCGCGCTCGCGGCGATCGTCGTCGCAACGCTGGCCGGCGGCTACCTCGCGCTCGTCTCCTTCCGCCAGGACCGCGAGCTCTCGGTCGGCACCATCCGGCTCTCCGTCTCTCCCGGGCACAAAGGCGCGCTGGACATCTACGTGCCGCTCGTCGACTGGGGCGCGCGCTTCGAGGCGATCCGGCTCCCCGCCCGCCTGCGTGTGGACCTGAAGACCGTCGACCGCGATGTGGTCAAGCGGGTGGCCGAGGGTGGGCAGGTTGACGTCCATCAGGTCCGCAAGCAGGCGCGCGACGCGATCGCCGCGTATCTGCGCAACCTCATCCTCACCGTGCTGCTGTGCGGCGGGTCGCTCGGGGTCCTCGTGGCGTTCGCGGTCCGCGGTGGGGCGACGCCAAGGCTTCGCTACACGACCGGCACGGCGATCGCCACGGCCATCGTCGCGGCGGTCGCGCTCGCAGCCCTCCTCCCGCCCCGCGGCCAGATCGACACGCCGCAGTACTACGCGTTCGGCCCCGACATCCCGCGCGCGCTCGAGGCGGTGGAGACCGCTCAGAGATCGACCAGAGCCCTCGATCAGGAGCTCGACGCGCAGTTGGTCGGCCTCGCGCGCCTCGTCACGGCCCCGGCCAACCGGCCTGCGCTCGAGAACCGCCCGCGCCTCACCGTGGCCTCCGACCTGCACAACAACGTCCTCACGCTCCCGATCCTCGAGCGCACCGCCGCGCGCGGGCCCGTCTTCTTCGTCGGCGACCTGACCGACCGCGGCAGCCCGCTCGAGGCCGCGCTGACCCGGCGCGTCGTGCGAACGGGCAAGCCGTTCGTGTTCGTGGCGGGCAACCACGACTCCGACTCGCTCTCGCGCGACCTCGCCAAAGACGGCGCGGTCGTCCTCACGCGCACGGGCCGGCTGAGCAGCAGCGGCAACACGACGAGCGGTCACCCGGTCGTGACTGTCGCCGGCCTGCGCGTCGCGGGGTACGACGACCCGTTCGAGCGCCGCGCCGGCGACAACTTCGCCGACCGCTTCGACCGCACCCCGGACGCCTCGGAGGTCGAGCGCTTCACGACGTGGATGCGCAGTGTCCGCGACGACACCGACATCGTCATCGTCCACAACCCGGCGCTGCTCCCCGATGCGCTCGACGAGCTCGACGCCGAGGGGCGCGCGCAGCCGTTGACCATCCTCACCGGCCACACCCACCACGCCGAGCTCACCCGCCGGCCGGGCGCGACCGTGATCAACCCGGGCACGGTCGGCGCCGGCGGCACGGGCCACCTGCTGGAGAACAACAAGATCGGCATCGCGCGGCTGTCCTACGAGGCGAAGCCGAGCTTCCAGGCGCTCGCGGTCGACATGGTCACGATCGACCCGCGCTCCGGGTCGGCGACGGCGCGCCGCGAGCGGCTGGACGAAGCGCTGCCGCCCGCGAGCCCCTGAGAGAGCTCCGGACTTGCCCTCACCCCTCCGGGGGAAGAGACTGCGCGGGTGGATGACGCCGTCTTCATCGGGGGGCCGGAGAAGCGCGAGATCGTGATCGAGGATTATGACCCCGCGTGGGCCGCGCGCTTCGAGCAGGTCAAGGCCTCGCTCGCCGAGGCGCTGGGCCCGCAGGCGCTGCGGATCGAGCACTTCGGCTCGACCGCCGTCCCCGGCCTCGGCGCGAAGGGGATCATCGACGTGCTCGTGGGTGTGCAGGACGTCGACGACGAGGCCGCCTATGGGCCCGCGCTCGAGTCCCACGGCTATGCGATCCGCGTGCGCCAGCCCGGGCACCGCATGTACCGGACGCCCGAGCAGGACGTCCACGCGCACGTCTTCAGCGATGACAGCGAGGCGGCGCGCATCCGCCTGCTGTTCCGCGACTGGCTGCGCCACGACGACGCGGACCGCCGCCTGTACGAGGAGACCAAGCGGGAGCTGGCGCGCCAGGAGTGGGAGGCGACCAACGACTACTCCGACGCCAAGGGCGCCGTGGTGGCGGAGATCCTCACGCGCGCGCAGCGCTGGGCCGCGTCTCCGGACTGACCTCCCGCGCTGCGCCCCGCGAGACCCGGGTCGGCCGGAGCACCCGGAACCGAACTCGAGGAGCACGCACATGAAGGCCGTCGCCTGGCACGGCAAGCGGGACGTCCGCGTGGACACCGTCCCGGACCCCATCATCGAGCAGCCGACCGACGCGATCATCCGCATCACGTCGAGCGGCATCTGCGGGTCCGACCTGCATCTCTACGAGGTCCTCGGACCGTTCATGGGCGAGGGCGACGTCCTCGGCCACGAGCCGATGGGCATCGTCGAGGAGGTCGGCTCCGAGGTCACGAACATCGCCACGGGCGACCGCGTCGTGATCCCGTTCAACATCTCCTGCGGCCACTGCTTCATGTGCGACCACGGCCTGCAGTCGCAGTGCGAGACGACCCAGGTCACCGACCAGGGGATGGGCGCCGCGCTGTTCGGCTACACCAAGCTCCACGGTCAGGTGCCGGGCGGCCAGGCCGAGTTCCTGCGTGTCCCGCAGGCGCAGTACGGGCCGATCAAGGTGCGCATGGGCCAGGCCAACGTCAAGCGCTGGATCGACGACATCATGCCGCTGGTCGAGGACGAGGACGTCCTCGGCGTCGACGGCTTCGCCACGCACCGGCTGCCGCTCGACGCGGCGCCGCACGCCTACGAGACGTTCCAGAAGAAGCAGGACGGCGCGATCAAGATCCTGCTGCAGCCCTAGCAGTGAACTGTCGAGCGGTCGAGCACGTCGCCGTTCGCGGCGACGATGCTCAGCCGCGCGATGCCCGCGTTCAGCCGCATCCGCAGCGCGCCGTCGGTCGCGTCGTCTGAGAACGCGAGCCGGGGGTCGCCGCCGTTGACGCGGTAGCGCTCGCGCCCACCGGCGCCGACCACGAGCTGGACGGTGCCGGCGACCGGCTTGAAGCGCTGGAGGTCGTGATCGTGGCCGCTGAGCAGGATCGCCGCCTTCCCCTGCAGCTCCTGCCACAGCGGATCGACGGCGCGCTGCTCGTCGCGATGGATGCCCGCGTTGAAGCGCGGGCGGTGCGTGAACACGATCGCGCAGCTGCCCTTCAAGCGCGCGAGCTCGCGGCGCAGGAAGGTGACTGTGCCCGATCGCGCGGCGTCTGGCTGTTGAGGCTGATGACCCGCCAGCCGCCGACGCTGAACGCGTAGTGATGCGGCATCCGCCGGCCCTTCACCTTGCGCCAGTACGGGTCGTAGCCGACGCTGTGGCGGCCCCAGTCGTGGTTGCCCGGCGTCGGGTCCACCCGGCGCGCGAGGCTTCCGTAGACCGTGGCGAAACGGTCGCGGAAGTCGGCCGCGGTGCCGGTCTCGTAGACGTCGCCGAGGTAGAGGACGCGCTGCGGCCGGTCGCTCGCGATGAGGTCGGCCACCTGCCGTGATTCCTGGCTGCCGTTGCCCCCGTCCCCGACCGCCCAGACGATCGCGCCGGCGCGCGATGCGCCCTTCAGGCCGCCGCCGCGCGTGAGCGCGAAGGCCGCCGCTGCGCCGGCCAGCAGCAGACAGACGACGACAGCGGCGAGACGGACCGACACGGTCACCCGCGGCCGCCGTCCGCGCGCAGGCGGTAGCCCGCACCGCGGACCGTCTCGATCGACTCGACCCCGAACGGCCGGTCGATCTTCTCGCGCAGGTAGCGGACGTACACGTCGACGATGTTGGAGCGGTTCTCGTACTCGTTGTCCCAGGCGTGCTCGAGCAGCTGGAAGCGGTCGAGCACGTGGCCGGGGCGGCGCATGAAGGTGTCGAGCAGCGAGAGCTCCTTCGCCGACAGCATGATGTCGGTCTCGCCGCGCCAGACCCGGCGTGAGGAGGGGTCGAGGTGGAGGTCGCCGGCGCTCAGCACGCTGGCGTGCTCGAGCGCCCCCCGGCGGGCGAGCGCGCGCAGCCGCGCGGACAGCTCGTCGAAGGAGAACGGCTTGGTCAGGTAGTCGTCGGCGCCGGTGTCGAGCCCGTGGACGCGGTCCTCGACGGCGTCGCGCGAGGTCAGCATCAGCACGGGCGAGCGCACGTGGTCGGCTCGCAGCCGCTCGCACACCTCGAACCCGTCGAGCCCCGGCAGCATCACGTCGAGCACGATCGCGTCGTACTCGGTCGCGCCCGCCATCCACAGCGCATCCTCGCCGCGGGCCGCGATGTCTGCGGCCATGCCCTCCTCGCGCAGGCCGCGCCGGATCAGGCCGGCGAGCTTCGGCTCGTCTTCGACGATCAGGACCCTCATCGGGTCCCCAGTGTCGAGGATGCCTGCGGCTCCAGGTCGATCGGACGCGCACCCGGGAGGCTGATCCAGACCTCGGCGCCGCCCGTCGCGCGGTTGCCGGCGCCCGCCGTGCCGCCGTGCGCGCGGGCGATCACCGCGACGATCGCGAGGCCGAGCCCGGCCCCGCCGCGCCCGCGCGCGGCATCCGCGCGCGTGAAGCGCTCGAAGGCCTCCGCGGCGAAGCCGTCCGGGAAGCCGTCGCCGTCGTCGCGCACCCACAGCCGGACGCCGTCGCGCTCGGCCTCGGCGGACAGCTCGACCGTGCCGCCGCCGTGGCGCAGCGCGTTGTCGGCGAGGTTGCCGAGCGCCTGCTCGAGCCGCAGCCGATCCGCGTCGAGCTCGAGGCCGTCGGCGACCGCGACCTCGATCGACGCGCCGTCGCGGGCGTGCCGCTCGGCGACTCCTTCGAGCATGTCGCGCACCGCGAAGCGCTCACGCCGGATCGGCAACCCGCCCTGGTCCGAGCGCGCGATCACCAGCAGGTCCTCGGCGAGCTGCACCAGGCGGTCGGTCTCGTCGGCGGCCGAGCGCAGCGCGTCGGTCAGTTGCGCGTGCGTGCGACCCTCGCGCAGCGCGAGCTCGAGCTCGGCCTTGAGGATCGAGAGCGGAGTCCGCAGCTCGTGGCTCGCGTCGGCGACGAAGGTCCGCTCGCGCTCGAACGCCGCCTCCAGTCGCGCGAGCATCGCGTTCAAGGTCTCGCCGAGCCGGCCAATCTCGTCGCGGGCGGCGGGGACGGGCAGCCGCGCCCCGGGGTCGGCGGCCTGGATGCCGGCGGCGCGCCGGCGCATCCGCTCGACCGGGCGCAGCGCGGCGGCCGCGACGCCGTAGCCCGCCAGCGAGGCGAGCAGCAAGGCCGCCGCCCCGCCGATCGCGAGCAGCTTGGCGAGGCTGCGGAGCGCGTCGCGGCGGTCGTCGAGGTACGCGCCGACGACGACGATCAGGTCGCGGTCCTGGGCGTGCACCGGTGTCGCGAGCAGGCGCGCGGGCTCCCCCTCGGGCGCGAGCCGGGCGCGGTCGACCGTGACGGTGGCACGCAGCGCGCGGCGGCGCTCGGACGCGCTCAGCAGCGGCGCGCCCTGGTACGCCGGGGTCGCGTCGACGACGCGGTCGCCGCCGTCGAGGATCTGCGCGAGGTTCTCGCCGCGCTCGGTCAGCGGCAGCCGGCCTGACTGGGCGAGCCCTCCTTCGGCCTGGGCTACCAGTGCGCCGACGTCGCCCGCGCGCGAGCGCAGGCCCTGGTTGATCGTCGCGTCGAGCTCGGACTCGAGCCGCAGGTAGACGAACAGCCCGGTCGCCGCGAGCACCAGCGCCATCACGCCGGCGAACGCGAGCGTCAGGCGGAGGCGCAGCGGCACGCGGCCCAGCGGGGAGGCGTCCTCGCGGTCAGGAACCGTCGCCGCGCGCCTCGGAGCCGGAGTCGGGGATGCGTGTCCTGGTCATGGCTGAGGTCTTACCGCGGACGCATGAGAGCGCGATGAGACCGCAAGCAGCATCTCAGAACGGTCGGGGGTGGTGATGCGGCAGCCGGATCGATAGGTTCGCGGCGCCCCCGGCCAGGAGTCTCATAGTGCGCAAGTCCGTCCTCTGCATCGTCGTCCTGAGCGCGCTCGCGCTTCTCCCCTCCGCAGCGCAGGCGGCTGCGCCTCGAACCGTCGCCAGCTGCGACGGGGCGCGGGTCGACAAGGCGGCCGGGGTCGCCCGCACGCTCAGCGGCTGCGGCAGGGTCGACCTCGCCCGCGGCGCCGAGGGCGCCGCGCGCCAGGCGCTCGGGCGGTTCGCGGGCGCGCTGGGCGTGCGTCGCGACACCCGCGACCTGCGCGTGATGCGCGTCTTCCCGACGTCCGCCGGCCCGCGCGTGCGCTTCCAGCAGTTCGTGAAGGGCGTCCCCGTCCGCAACGGGCAGGTCGCCGTCGCGCTCGCCAAGGACGGCTCCGTCAGCCACGTGGCCAACAGCGCCGTGGCCGCCACCGCGCTCGACACGAACGCCCGCGTGAGCCGCGCCGAGGCGCTGCTGACCGCGCGCCGCCGCGTCCCCTCCGGCTTCGACCTGGTGTCCGCGCCGACCACGACGCTCGTCGCCGAGCCGACCGCGCGCGGCGGGCTCACGCTGGCCTGGCTCGTGGTCCTGCCCACGCGCGCGCCGCGGGGCGACTGGAACGTCGTGGTCTCCGCCCGCAACGGCAACGTGCTCAAGGCGTTCAACGCGATCAAGCATGTCAACGGCAGCGCGCTGACGTACGCGCCCAACCCGGTCCAGCAGACTGCCAACACGGGCCTGCGCGACAACGCGGACAGCGACCAGGCGATCCTCAACTCGGCCCGCGTACCGGTCACGCTGACCGACCTGAGCCCGGGGAGCAACCGGCTCGTGGGTACCTACGTGGACACCACGCTGACGGACGCCGCGGACTGCAATCTGCCCTACGCGCCCGGCCAGGCCTCGAGCGCGTCGCGCAGCTACGACTTCAACCGCAGCCAGGACCCGTTCGAGGAGGCCGTCGCCTACGCCGCGATCACCCGCGTGCAGCACAGCTACATCGACTTCGGCCTCCCGGGGATCTTCGACCACCCGCTGGCGATCAACGTGCACTGCACCGGCGACGACAACTCCTTCTACTCCTCCGATGACGGCAGGCTGCACATGGGCGACGGCGGCGTCGACGATGCCGAGGACGCCGACGTGACCGTGCACGAGTTCGGGCATGCGACCCAGGACGCCCAGGTGCCCGGCTTCGGCCCCGGGGGCGGCCCGCTCGGTGACCAGCCCACGGAGCAGGGCGCGATGGGCGAGGGCTTCGGGGACTTCCTCGCCGCCTTCACGTACCTCCAGGACGGCAACGCGACCTACCAGGCCAGTCGCCGCTTCTGTGTTGCCGAGTGGGACGCGACCTCCTACAACGAGGTCGTCGCCGGCAACTCCGGCTCGGGCTGCCTGCGCTGGACCGACGGCACGAACGAGGTCGACGGCACCGACATCGGCACCTACGCAGGCGCGCCGACCGAGGTGCACGACGACGGGCGCTACTGGTCCGCGATGCTGACCTGCGTCTTCAACGGGATCGAGCCGGCGCTCGGCACCGCGCAGGCGCGCAACCGCGTGCTGACGCTGGTGATCGCGCACAACTTCGACCTCGTGCCCGACGCGTCCAACGGCGCCTTCGCGGACTCGCTCGACGCGCTGCGCCAGGAGGACAAGGTCCGCTTCGACGGCAACGAGATCACGCTCATCAACACCTGCGGCCAGCAGCGGCTCGGCATCCTCCCGCCCGACTCGACGCCGCCGATCGTCAACGGCGCGCTGACCCCGGCGGCTCCCGACGGCGCCAACGGGTGGTACCGGACCGCGCCCAGCGTCGATTGGAGCTTCTCCGACCCGCAGGGCGACCTGTTCGTCAAGAACTGCCTGGACACCGTCCTGCCGCCCGACACCCCGGGCACGACGATCACCTGCACGGCGATCAGCAACGGCGGCGTGACGGCCAAGTCGCTGTCCTACAAGAAGGACCAGAGCCCGCCGTCGCTGCTGCCGACGCTGAGCCGGAGCTCGCCGTCGGTGGGTCAGCGGATCACCGCGACGCCGAATGCCAGCGACACCACCTCCGGTGTCGCGACGCAGTCCTGCGCCACGCCGAGCACCGCCAGGAAGGGCACGCACACGGTCAGCTGCTCCGCCACCGACACGGCGGGCAACGGCGCGACGCGGACGCTCAGCTACGTCGTCAGGCCGAAGCCGCTGCCGCCGCTGCGGGTCTCCAAGGTGAAGGTCTCCTCCACCGGCACCGTTTCCTTCCGGCTCAGGGCGGGCCGGGCGGTGAAGGTCAGGATCGGCGCCAAGGCCGGGAAGGTGCGGTTCCGCGCGACGAGCGCGAACCTGAAGCGCCTCAAGACCAAGACGATCAAGCTCAAGCTCTCGGCGAAGGCCCGCCGGGCGTTCCTGAGAAAGCTGCGCGGCGGCAAGCGGGTGAAGGTCACGGTCACCGTCTCGACGGCGCAGGGCGCCAAGCGGACGCTGATCCTGAAGGTGCGCCGTCGTTAGCCGGCGGCAGTGAGTGGCGGGTCTCCGCAGTAGCCCGCTGACGGAGCTCAGCCTGTATCGCTTTCTGGGCTCAGTGCAGCGCGGCGGCGAGGTGACCGCGGTCGGGGATGTCGAAGACGCGACCTCGGTGCCCGGGTGGAGGCGTCTCGCCGCCGTAGAAGTTTGAGGGTTTCCGCTATTTCACCCGCGTGGGTGTGTCCGTACCGTCGTCGAGCGGCTGGTCGCTTTCAAGCGCCGCTACGACGCCACCAACCTCTTCCGGCTCAACCAGAACAGCGCGAGCGGGCGACCACGGCTGCCGGCACCCATCCACCGGACCGAAGGACACCAACCATGAAGCGACTCATCATCGTCGCCGCGCTCCTCGCGGCGCTCGGCACGACCGCAGCGGCGCTGGCCGCAGGCGGCCCCACCATCACCGAGAAGGTCCTCGGGGCCGCGAACGTCTCGCAGCGCTACACGATCGACGTCCGCAAGCCGGCGGACGTTGTCTTCGCCAAGGCAACCGTTCCCCCGGGCGCGAGCTTCGGCTGGCACTCGCACCGAGCCGCCGTCGTGGTCGCGGTCAAGTCGGGCACGCTGACGCTCTACGACAGCGCCGATCGCACCTGCACCCCGCAGCGCTACCCCGCAGGCCAGGGCTTCGTGGAGCACGCGAACCATGTCCATCTCGCCCGCAACGAAGGCCGCCGAAAGGCCGTCGTGCTCGTCACCTACCTCGGCCTCAAGCACGGCGTCAACCCGGACGTGCCGGCCGCAAACCCCGGACACTGTCCCTTCTAGAGAGGTCTCCAGGTCGAGCCCGGCTCCGCAGGGCGGGCTCGACCTGCCGGCCTCCGCGCTGCCGCCACGAAGGAGAAGCTTCTGTGCGGAAGGTGTCCTCGGCACGCCCCAGAGTAGGGCGCCGAAACTGAGTCGATGTTGTCGACCCCGCAACCAAGACTGCCGCTTTCGCGACGAGGAGCAGCCGCGCGCCGGATCGAGCCGTCTCGTGTCGCTCTGCGCGAATAGCGGGAGCGAAGGGGCGCCACGCTAGAGTCAAGTAGCGATTGGTGGTGTAGCTCAGGATCGTCGGTGGGGCGTTGGTCCCTCAGGCTGCGCTGAGGGCGGGCACCTCCTTGTTGTTCTTGTTCTCCTGGGTGAGTGTGTGATCGTTCTCGTCCAGGACTGACGAGA
>JBBQLH010000041.1:0-37113 GCA_038327685.1 Solirubrobacterales bacterium | reverse complement strand
GAAGATGTAGACCTCGGTACCGAGCGACGCGCAGAGGTCGATCGAGCGCATCGCCTTGCCGATCGCCGCGCGGCGCACGCCGCGGTCGTTGGACGTGAACGCGCCGTCTTTGAAGGCTTGATGCCCGAACAGGTTGGTCGTGCCCATCCCAACGCCCAGGCCGGTCTCCTCGAGCGCGGTCCGGAAGCGGGAGACGATCCGCTCCTCCTCGGCGGCGGAGGAGCCCCACGGCACGAGGTCGTTGTCGTGCAGGCTGACGCCCCAGGCGCCCAGCTCCGCGAGCTTGTGGACGGAGTCGACGGGATCGAGCGGCGCCCGCGTCGGCTCGCCGAAGGGATCGCGGCCGGGGTTGCCGACCGTCCAGAGTCCGAAGGTGAAGCGGGGTTCTGTCATGGGCTTCGCAATACTCGCGCATATGAGCGAGGTGCGGCGGATCGGGGTCGGCATGCTCGGCTACGCGTTCATGGGCAAGGCGCACGCCAACGCGTACAAGACGCTCGCCTACATGACCTGGCCGCCGCCGCTGATGCCGCGGCTGGTCGCGATCGCCGGGCGCAGCGAGCAGGCGGTGGCCGAAGCGGCGCGCCGCTACGGGTTCGAGCGGCACGTCGCCGACTGGCGCGACCTGGTCGCCGACGACCGGATCGAGCTGTTCGACAACGCGGGCCCGAACAACCTCCACGGCGAGCCCACCATCGCCGCCGCCGAGGCCGGCAAGCACGTGGTGTGCGAGAAGCCGCTCGGGCGCGACGCCGCGGAGGCGCACGAGATCTGGCAGCGCGTGCAGGCGGCGAGCGTCAAGCACATGTGCGCGTTCAACTACCGCTTCGTCCCGGCGGTCCGCCTGGCGCGCGAGATGATCGAGTCCGGCGAGCTCGGCGAGATCTTCCACTTCCGCGGCGCCTACCTGCAGGACTGGGGCGCCGCGGAGTCCGACGCCTGGCGCTTCGACAAGGGCATCGCGGGATCGGGCGCGCTCGGGGACCTCGGAGCGCACGTGGTCGACCTCGCCCGCTACCTCGTCGGAGAGATCGCCGAGGTGTCGGCGCGCATGGCCACGTTCTGGCCGGACCGCGAGGTCGACGACGCGGTCGAGGCCGCGGTCTCGTTCGCGGGCGGCGCGGTCGGCACGATCGAGGCGACGCGGTTCGCCACCGGCCACCGCAACGCATTCCGCTGGGAGGTCAACGGCTCGAAGGGCTCGATCGCGTTCGACATGGAGCGCCTCAACGAGCTGCAGGTGCACCTCGCGGGCTCGAGCCCGGGCGCTCGCGCACAGGGCTTCCGGACGGTGCTGGTCTCCGAGGCCGACCATCCCTTCTGGGAGCACTGGTGGCCGCCGGGCCACATCCTCGGCTGGGGCGACACGTTCGTCCACGAGCTCCACCACCTGCTGGCGGCGATCCGCGACGACAGCGGTGTGGCGCCGCACGGCGCGACGTTCGAGGACGGCTACCGCGCCGCCGAGGTGTGCGACGCGATCGTGCGCTCCTCCGAGTCCGGAGCGCGCGAGGCGATCCGCTACCGCTGAGCCTGCGTGATGACGCCCGCGAGGCGCTCGACGGCGACGCCGAGGTCGGCCTCGGAGAGGTAGCTGAACGACGCCCGCAGCTCGCCGCCGCCGTCGTCGCCGGGATAGAAGGGACGGCCCGGGACGTAGTTGACCCCGGCCTCGAGCGCGGCCGCGCGCAGCGTGCTCGCGTCCAGCCCCTCAGGCAGCGTCAGCCAGGTGAAGAAACCGCCGCTCGGCTCGCTCCAGCGCACCTCGGGCGGCATGCACTCGTGCAGCGCACGCTCGACCGCGCGCCAGCCGGCCGCGTAGAGCGCCCGCGATTCCGGGATCCGGCGCTCGAAGTGCCCGGCGCGACCGTAGGCCTCGACCATGCGCTGCGCGAGCGCGCTCGCGCACTGGTCGCCGGTCTGCTTGGCCGCCGCCATCTGCGCGATCACGTCGCGCGGCCCGACCGCCCAGCCGAGCCGCACGCCGGGGCAGAAGATCTTCGAGAACGTGCCGGCCTGCACGACGAGGTCGGGCGCGAGCGACCACAGCGACGGCAGCGCGCCACCGTCGAAGGACATCTCGCGGTAGGCGACGTCCTCGAGGATCAGCACGCCGTGGCGACGGCACAGCTCGATCAGCGCATGACGCCGCTCGAGCGCGAGAGTGCGGCCGCTCGGGTTCTGGAACTCGGGGATGACATAGACGAGCTTCGGTCGCAGCCCACCGGCGAGCAGCGCCTCAAGCGCGTCGACCTGCAGGCCCGCCTCGTCCATCGCGATCCCCGCGACCTCCGTGTCGAAGCCGGCGAAGGCCATCAGCGCGCCGAGGTAGGTGGGCGCCTCGACGACGACGGCGTCGCCGGGGTCGAGCAGGGCGAGGCCGACGAGGTTGATGCACTCCATCCCGCCGCTCGTGACGATCAGCTCGGCCGTCTCGGGCCGCCGGCCCTGCAGCTGCTCCTGGCGCTCGAGCAGGTACTCGCGGACGCTCGGGATGCCCTCGCTCGGCGCGTACTGCAGCACCACGCCCGGATCGTCGCGAAGCAGTCCCGCCACGATCTCGTCGAGCACCTCGGTGGGGAACGTCGCCGGGTTCGGGAACCCGCCGCTCACCGACAGCACGCCGGGCGGGCTGCCGGCGAGGATGGTGGCGAGCTCGGCATCGCCCTGGTTGAGCGCCCGCTGCGAGAACGCACGCGTCCAGGCCCCGGCCTCAATCGGCGTCGACATCGACCTCGAACCTCAAGCTGCTCTCCTCTCCGCGGTCCAGCGCCGCGACGTGCTCGGCCCAGTTCGTGAGCTCGTGCAGCGTCGCCTCGTCGCGACGCACGGCCGCGAGCATCGCACGCTCGCTGCGGCCGATGTGCTCGGCCACCTCGAGCGCGGCCGCGAAGCGCTCGGCCGTTGCGATCGCGACGCCGTCGTCGTCGCCGAAGACGATGTCGCCGGGCGCGACGTCGACGCCGCCGCAGCGGACGGGCGCGTTGAGCGCGGGCCGCGCGACGGTCGAGCCCGAGCGCGGGATCGTGCCGCGCGCGAACACCGGCAGCCCGTTGTGCCGCAGCCCCGCGACGTCGCGGCAGAGTCCGTCGATCACGACGCCCGCGAGCCCCCGCCGCTTCGCCTCGGTGGCGAACAGCTCGCCGAGCACGGCGACGCTGCCGCCGCCGGCCGCGATCACGAGCACGTCCCCGGGCGCGGCCTCCGCCAGCGCGCTGAACACCGGCAGGTGGTCGTCGTCCGCGAGCAGCGTGAACGCCGGGCCGGCCATGCGGACGTCCGGCACCATCGCGCGGATCGCGGGGTCGACGACGGGCAGTCCCTTGTCGGCGTCGCAGACCGCCGAGACCTCGAGCGCCAGGAGCCGGTCGACCACGTCCGTCACGGCCCACAGTGTCCCAGGCGACGGCAGCGGACGATCAGTCGAGCTGAAGCACGCGGGCTCCCGACACCCAGTGCACGCGGGTGTCGCCGCAGCGGGTGGCGGCGAGCCCGCCGATCGGGTGCGTGTGGCCGTGCAGGATGTGGCGCGGGTGGTGGCGGTCGACCCACGCGCGCAGCCCCTCGAAGCCGACGTGGGCCGGGTCGTCGGGGTCGTCGTTGATGCCGCGCGGCGGGCAGTGGCAGATCAGGACGTCGGCGGCCGGGAGCCGCCGCGCGAGCTTGGACGCCTGCCTCTGCGTGTAGTGGTGCGGGCCGCCGCCGCCATAGCGCACGCAGCCCTCGAAGCCGGCCACGGTCATCCCGAACAGCGACGTGCGGCGCGCGTGCAGGTCCTCGACCTCGACCTCGCGCAGCAGGTCGGGCGGGTCGTGATTGCCGTGCACGCCGAGCTTCGGGATCGCGAGGCCGGTGAGCGATTCGATCCAGGCGCGGTCGAGGTCGCCGAGGCAGACGACCGCCTCCACGCCCATCTGCTCGGCCATCAGCGCAGGATCCATCGGCGGTCGTTTGTCGGCCAGGGCGAGGACGCGCATCGGCGAGGGAATGTAGGCGCTGCTAGACCTGTCTCCCGATGAGCGCACGACCGAGCTTCACCGTCGAGTACCTGGAGCCGATCGTCCTGGAGGCCGAGCCGCTCCCGGACGAGTTCTCGGGCTCGCGGCTGAAGCGCTCGCTGCTGACGCTCGCCGCGATCGTCGCCGTGGTCGCCGCGGTGATCCTCCTGGTCCCGGGCCTGAGCTCGCTGCGCGACCGCTTCGACGGCGCCGTGCCGGGCTGGCTCGGGTTCGCCGCCGTGCTCCAGCTCGGCTCGTGCGTGTCCTACGTGCTCGTGTTCCGGGGCGTGTTCTGCCGCCACATGAGCTGGCGCACGAGCAGCGAGATCGGGCTCTCCGAGCTGGCTGCGAACTCGCTGTTCTCGGTCGGCGGTGCCGGCGGGCTCGCGCTCGGCGCGTGGATCCTGCGCCGCGGCGGCCTCCCGGCCGCGTACATCGCCCGCCGCACGGTCGCGTTCTTCCTGCTGACGAGCCTCGCCAACGTCGGCTGCCTCGCGCTCGGCGGTCTCGGCCTCCTGACCGGCGTGCTGCACGGCTCGCCCGGACTGCTGCTCGGGCTGATCCCGGCGATCGCCGGCGTGGCCGCGATCGGGCTCGCCCTCGGCGCGCGCCCGGTGGCCGCGGTGCTGGCGCGGCGCTGGATGCGCGAGCGGCTCGTCGCGGCTGCCGAGGCGGTCGGGGAGGGCGTCGACGAGGCATTGCGGCTCCTGCGCACCGGCGACCCGATGATCCTCCTCGGCGCCGCCGGCTACATGCTCTTCGACGTGGCGATGCTCGGCGTCTGCTTCGCCGCCTTCGGCAACGACGTCCCGCCCGCCGGCGTGCTGCTCGTCGCCTACCTGATCGGGCAGCTCGGCAGCCTGATCCCGATCCCGGGCGGGCTCGGCGGCGTCGACGGCGGGCTGATCGGCACGCTCGTGCTCTACGGCGTCGACGCGGGCGATGCCGCCGTCGCGGTGATCGCCTACCGCGGGCTGCTGCTGGCGATCCCGGCGCTGCTCGGGCTGCCCGCGCTCGCCGTCCTGCGGGGCCGCCTGCGCGACGAGGAGCACGACATCGCCGCCTGCGCGCCCGGCGAGTCGGTGGAGGTGCTCGGCCGCGGGCGCCTGGAGCGGCCCGCGCCCGTCACGCGCGTGGTCGGCTGACGCCGCTCACGACGGGCGCAGCCGGAACATCAGCTCGTCCTCGTAGCACCAGCTCCACTCCTCGCCCGGCTCGGCCGAGCGGATGATCGGGTGCCCGCTCTGCGCGTTGTGCGCGGTCGCGTGCTTGCCGATCGAGTTGTCGCAGCAGCCGATGTGGCCGCAGCTCTGGCACATGCGCAGGTGCACCCACTGCATCCCGCTCGCCAGGCACTTCTCGCACCCGGCCACCGGATCGGGCACCTCCAGGATTTCGACGCTGTCGAGATGGCTGCATCCGGTCATGCCGACAATGGTGGCAGGCCACCGTCCTATGGCGCGACGGGATCCTCCATCGGCGCTGGGCGCCCGATGTGAAAGCCCTGGACGTGGTCCACGCCGAACTCCCTGAGCAGGTCGAGCGTCTCCTGGTCCTCGACGCCCTCGGCGATCGTCTGCAGCCCGAAGCCCTTGGCGAGCCCGACGATCGCACGGATGACGTGCTGGTCGCCCTCGCTCGTCCGCGCGTCGCGGATGAACTCGCGATCGATCTTGAGGAAGTCCATCGGCAGGTGCTTGAGGTAGTGGAAGCCGCCGTAGCCGCTGCCGAAGTCGTCGAGGGCGAACCGGCAGCCGAGCTTGCGCAGGCGCTCGGCGAGCGCGACCGCGACCTCGGTCTTCTCGACCAGCGCGGTCTCGGTGATCTCGAACACGAGCCGCGACGGGTCCGCGCCCGTGCGCTCGAGCTCGTCCTCGATGTCCGCGATCAGTCCGGGATCGCCGATCGAGGCGGCCGAGATGTTGATCTCCACGTCGATGCCGCGCGCGGCGATGTCGGCGCCCGTGGCGATCACCCAGCGGTCGATGTCGCGGATCGCGCCGTGCTTCTCGGCGGCGGGCAGGAAGTCGCCCGGCGGGATCAGCTTGCCGTCGCGGGAGCGCATGCGGATGAGGAGCTCGCGCTGCACCGTCTCGCCGGTGGCGAGGTCGACGATCGGCTGGGCGTGGAGCTCGAAGCGGTCCTCCTCGAACGCGCGCCGGATCTCGCCGAGGCCGGCGATCTCGTCGAGCTGCGCCTTCAGCGACGCCTCGCGCGCCTTGCGCTCCGTGATGTCGACCATCTGCCCGAACAGCACGTCGACGGAGCCGTCCAGCTCGCGGACGGGCGTGATGTTGACCGACGCCCAGACCTCCGTGCCGTCGGGTCGCAGATAGCGCTTCTCGGTGACGACCCGGTCGAGCTCGCCGCTCACCAGCCGCGGCATGTTCTCGGAGGTGGCCGGTCGATCCTCGTTGTGACTGATCTCGGCGGACGTCAGCTCGTAGAGCGCCTCCCGCGCCCGCCCGACCATGGTGCAGAAGGCGTCGTTGACACGCAGGTAGCACATGCTCGCGGGGTCGACCAGCGACATCGCGATCGGAGCGTTGTCGAAGCCCTGGCGGAAGCGCTCCTCCGAGCGGCGCAGGGCCACCTCGGCGGCGCGCGCGTCCGTCTCGTCCTTGACGGTGCCGCGCAACCCCGTCGCGACTCCGGCGTCATCACGGATGGCGTGGAAGACGGAGAAGAACTCGCGCACGCGACCATCCGGCAGCCGCACGCGGAACTGCGCGGTCGTCTCGTCGTCCGGAGGCGTGCCCATGACCGCTCGCATCCGGGCGCGATCGTCGGGGTGCACGCTGGCGAGGAACTCCTCGTCGGTGGTCGTGCAGGAGTCCAGCGCGAGCAGCTCGCGCATGTTCTCCGAGAGCAGGTGCGTCCCCGACGCGAAGCTCGTCTCCCAGCTGCCCATCCGCGCCAGCCGCTGCGCGTCGTTGAGCTGCTCCTCGCGCCGCGTCGCGAGCGCCTGCTCCCGCTGGGTCTCGACGATGGCGCGCTCGCGCTCGACAGTGGCCATCAGCACGTTCGCGATCGACTCGACGAAGGCGAGGTCGTCCTCGGAGAAGGCCGCACGCCGGCGGCTGCAGGCGACGAGCTCCCCGAACGCCGTCGGCCCCGACCCCACGGGCGCAGCCACCAGGCTCACCATGCCCTCCGCGGCGAGCCCTGGTGCGCGGAAGCGGGTCTCGGCTGCGAGGTCGGGCGTGAGCAGCGTCTGGCCGGCCTCGCGCATGTCCCCGATCGAGCGACGCAGGTGGGGCGAGGGCTCGGGCGGTCTGGGTGGCTCCTCACCGGCGCTCGCCCGGACCGAGATGCCGCCGTCCTCCGAGGTCTCGAGCACCATCACGACGTCGCTCCCGAGCGCTTCGTGCAACACCTGCGCGGCCGCCTCGAACAGCTCCGCAAGCGTCTTGGCCCGAAGGGCGAGCGAGCCGAGGGCGCTGACGGCGGCCTGCTGGACGAGGCGGTGATCGGTGTGCTCGTGGACGCGAACGCGCTCGGTGATGTCCTGGGCGATCATGATCGCGCCGACGATGCCGGTCTTCGTCCGCAGGGGCGCGAAGTGCAGCCAGTGGTCGCTCTCGCCGTCAGCCGACTCGCCGTCGAGCGTGCGGCGCTCCCCCGCCAGCGCCGCGCTCCAGTGCTCGCCGACCCGCGCCCACGAAATGGCGGGGATCACGTCGTGGAGGCCACGGCCCACTGCCGCGCTCACGTCGAAGCCGTGACGTTCGTAGACGGGGCCGCGCATCACGACGACGCGCAGATCGGGGTCGATGACCATCACGCCGCTGTCGGGCATCAGGTCGAGAATCGTGTCGGCGACCTTCGGCGCGTCGGCGAGGCCGGTGTGGCCATTGAGCGCAGAAAGCAGCATCAGGCGGCGATCCCCATGCAGTGAGCATCGGCGCGCCCGAGCACGAGCATGATCCCCCGTTCGGCCGATCTTCAGCGAATCAGGCCGGAGCGCAGAGCCTGCGTGACGGCGGCGGTGCGGTCGCCCACGCCGAGCAGCTGGGAGCGCGACCTGGAGTCGGGCGAGACGCGGTGGTCGGACGGGATGTACCGGAGCCATGCGTGCGTCCGCCCCCAGACGCGTCCGGAGGCTCCAAAGCGGCGAGCCTACGCCTTTCGGCGGCGAGACTCGACTGCTCAAGCGCTACCGTTCACGGCGTGCCCGTAAAGGCCGTCTTCACGTGCGAGATCTGCGGCACGCGGCCCGACGAGGCGACCTACGCCTCGCTGCAGCGCCAGATGCTCGACCTGCGCTTCGGCGAGTACGTCGACGCGGAGCCTGGGCGCTGGCTGACCTGGCACGGGCGCGGCATCTACGGGCGCACCCGCTACGCCTGCGAGGCGCACCGCGGCGATCTCAAGGCGATGCTGCGCGAGGAGTACGGCACGATCGGGCGCCACCCGTGGGCGATGGGTCCGCACCCGTGGGCCGGCCGCCGCGGGACCGACCGAGCGCGCCGCCTGGCGCGCTCGCTCGGCTCGACCTTCGGATCCCCCTGAGGGCTACTCGCCCGACTCGAACTTGAACGAGATGGCGAGGCGGACGCGGAAGTTGACGACACCGCCTTCGCCGATCGTGACGTCCTGGCGCCTCACCTCGGCGATCCGGAGATCACGCACCGACTTGGCCGCGGTCTGGACGGCACTGCGGGCCGCCGCCTCCCATGACTCCGAGCTGACGCCGATCACCTCGGTCACGCGGTACACGCTGTCGGCCATGCGGGGCTCCTCCTTCGTGGGACTGTGCGGAGCGCCGAGTCCTATCACTCCAGCGACAGCGTCGTGGCGACCCATGACGTCGCCGGCTCGACGTGCGCGGGATCGATGTGGTGCGCGGCGTCGGACTCGTGGTACTCCACGGGCAGCCCGCCCGCCTCGAGCAGCTCGCGCGCCCGGCGCGCGAAGCCGACCTCCATGACCGGATCGCGGCGACCGTGGGCGATCAAGGCGCGCACGGCCTGCCGGCCCGCGAGGTCGGGCTCCCACCCCTCGACGATCGGGACGAAGCCCGAGAACGCGAGGATCCCGGCGGGCGCCGGCCGGTCGGACCCGAGGCCGAGCGCGTAGCTCATCACCGAGCCCATCGAGAAGCCGCCGAGCACGGTCTGCTCGGGCCCGAGCCCGGTGCGCTCCAGCAGCTCGTCGTGGAAGGCGGCCAACTGGGCGTAGGCGGCGCGGAAGGTGTCGGGGTCGGGATAGCCGACGCGCGGCACCACGTACCAGTGGTGCCCCGGCCAGCCCGGCAGCGTCAGCGGCGCGCGCGGCGTGGCGACGTGCAGCCGCTGCTGGGGGTCGAGCACGTCGCCGAGCCCGAGCAGGTCGTGCTCGTCCGCGCCGCGGCCGTGGTGCAGGACGAGCAGCCCAGCCGGGTCACCGGCGGCCGGCCGCTCGCGGAAGTTCAGCTCGCTCACGTGCTCTCGGCCGCTTCACGGCGGCGCTTGATCAGCCGGTAGACGTGCGCGCGCAGGTGCGCGAACTCCGGCAGCTCCTTCGTCTCCACCTGATCGCGCGGCGCGGGCAACGGCACGTCGAGGATCTCGCGCACCTCGGTCGGCGACGGCGACAGCACGACGATGCGGTCCGACAGGTAGACGGACTCGTCGATGTCGTGGGTCACGAACAGGATCGTCATGTCGTAGCGGTCGCGGACCTCGAGGATGAGGTCCTCGAGATCGCCGCGCGTCTGCGCGTCGACGGAGGCGAACGGCTCGTCCATCAGCAGGATCTCCGGCTGGTAGGCGAGCGCGCGCGCGATCGCGACGCGCTGCTGCATGCCGCCCGAGAGCTGCCACGGGTAGCGATCGATGAACTCCGTCAGGCCGACCGCGTCGACCGCCTCCTCGACGAGCCGCGCGGCCTCCGCCTTCTCGAGCTTCTTGTGACGCAGCGGCATCACGACGTTGCCGCGCACCGACATCCACGGCAGCAGCGAGCGCGAGTACTCCTGGAAGACCAGCGCCATCGCCTCGGGCGGTCCCTCGACCCGCTCGCCGCGCAGCAGCACGTCGCCGCGCGTCGGCTCGAGCAGGCCGGACATGCACTTGAGCAGCGTGGTCTTGCCGCAGCCCGAGGGCCCGACCACACAGACGAACTCGCGCTCGTCGAGCGAGAAGGAGACGTCGCCGATCGCGTGCGTCGCGCCGTCGCCCTCGCCGTAGGTCTTGCCCAGCCCGTTGATCTCCAGCAGCGCCATCCGTCTCCTCTCAGCCGAGCGAGCTCGCCCGGGCGCCGCGGTGCCAAGCGAGCACCCGCCGCTCGATGATCATGAAGGCCAGGTTGAACAGGTATCCGAGGATCCCGAGCAGCAGGATGCCCGACCACATCTCCGGGATCGCGAACGACCGCTGGGACTGCAGCACGAAGAAGCCGATCCCGTTCGTGCTCGCCACCATCTCCGAGATCACCATCAGGATCAGCGCGAGCGAGAGCGAGAGCCGCATCCCCGCGAAGATCTGCGGGCTCGCCGCGGGCAGCGTGATCCGCATCAGCCTGTCGCGGCCGGAGATGCCGTAGACGCGCGCGGTGTCCCTGAGCGTCGGGTCGATGCCGTTGATGCCGTCGATCGTGTTCAGCAACACGGGCCAGAGGCAGACGAAGGCGATGATGAAGACCTTCATGTCGTCGCCGATCCCGATCACGACGATCGCGAACGGGATCAGCGCGGGCGGCGGGATCGAGCGCAGGAACTCGACGACCGGCGCCGTCGCGCGGCGCAGCGTGGCCGAGCTCCCCAGCGCCGTGCCGGCCGCGATCGCGATCAGCACCGCGATCGCGTAGCCGAGCCCCATCCGGCGCAGGCTCGGCCACGCGTCCGAGCCGAAGCGCTCGAACACCCACGTGTTGGCGAAGCGGTCGAAGACGTCCGACAGCGGCGGGAAGTAGAACGTCGGCTTCCCTGCCGTCCACGCGAACAGCACCGCGACGATCGCCGCGGGCACGGCGATCTCCACGGCCAGCTCGGCGATCCGGCGCGTCCGCGGCCTCACGTCAGCACCCCGCGCTGGGATGGATGCCAATGCAGCACGCGCCGCTCCCCGGCGGAGGTCGCGAGGTTCAGCACCCAGCCGAGCAGGCCGGTGGCGACGATCAGCGCGTACATCACGTCGAGGTTGCCGCCGGAGCGCGCGACGTTGATCTCACGCCCGAGGCCCGCGGCGCCGATCACGAGCTCCGCGGTGACGGCGAGGATCAGCGCGACCGCGGAGGAGATGCGGATGCCGGTCGCGATGTAGGGCACGGCGCTCGGCACGGTGACGCGCCACATCCGCTCGCCGCGCCCGAGCCCGAACGAGCGCGCCGTGTCGGTCGCCACCGGATCCACGTCCTGCACCCCGTAGATCGTCTGGATCAGCAGCGGCCAGAACGACGCGAACGCGGCCAGGAAGATCTTGCTCTGCAGGCCCTGGCCGTAGATCAGCACCGCGAGTGGGATCAGCGCGACGGACGGGATCGGGCGCAGGAACTCGATCGGCACGCGCAGCCCCCGATAGGCCCAGCGGCTCGAGCCGATCAGCAGCCCCAGCGGGACCCCGAGCGCGATCGCGATGCCGAGGCCCGCCGCCCAGCCCTCGAGCGTCGAGCCGACCGCGGACCAGAACGCGCCGTCGCCGAACTGGTTCACGAGCTCCGAGAGCGCGGCCGAGGCGGGTGGGATGTTCGACTCGGCGACGATCCCGACCCGAACCACGAGCTCCCACAGCACGAGCAGCAGGGCGACGGCGGCGAGCGGCGCGACCACTGTTACTTGGCTCCCTCCCAGATCACGTCGTCGAGCTTCGGCGGCTTCTCGATCACCTTGTACTGGACCGCGTAGTCGAGCAGCGTCTGCAGCTTCGCGCGGTCGATGGTCGTCGGCCACAGCGGCAGGCGGATCTTCTTCGCGACCGCGGGCGGGATCTTCGTGAACGTCGGGATCGTCGCCCGCGCCTCGTCAGGGTGCGAGGTCGCGTAGTCCGAGGACTTGTTGATCGCGCGCGCGAACGCCTGGACGACGTCCTTGTGCTGCGCGATCTCCTTCTCCGTCGTGCCGTAGGTGCCGTTCGGGAACTTCGAGCCGAGCGTGGTCAGCGGCGCCTCGACCTCCTGCCCGCCCGCGTCGAGCACCGTGGTGAGGAACGGCTCGGGCGCCCAGATCACGTCGACGCGGCCCTTGTCCAGCGCGGCCGGCATCTCGGGGAACGGGATCTCGAGCAGCTTGATCGAGTTGGGGTCGACGCCGCGCTTGTCGAGCGCCGCCTTGATCTCGACCTCGCCGACGCCCTTGAGCGCGTTGACGGCGATCGTCTTGCCCGCGAGATCGGCGGGCTTCTTGATCGGGCTGCCCTTCTTGGAGAGCAGCAGCGTCCATTCGTCCTTCGCGGTCTCCGCGCCGTTGTCGGCGTTGGCGACCGCCTTGACCGGCAGCCCCTGCCCGCGCGCCGACATCAACGGGGTGTACCCCAGGAACGCGAAGTCGGTCGAGCCGGAGACCATGCCGGTCACGAGCTCGTTGCCGCTCTGGCCGATCGAGGGCTCGACCTGGAGGCCCTCCGCCTTGAAGAAGCCCTTCTTCATGCCGAGGTACAGCGGCGCGACGTTCGAGATCGGCAGCACGCCGACCTTGACCTTCGTGATGCCGCCCTTCGAGCTGCCGCCGCCCGACGAGCCGCCGTCGCCACCGCAGCGGGCGACCGCCAGCAGCGCTGCCGCCATCATCGCCGCGAGAACCCGTTGCATCCGCATCAGCCCCACACCTCCTTCGCCGTCTCCACGATCAATCGCAACTTCGCCGCCTGCTGCTCGCGCGAGAGCGCATTGCCCTCCACCGTCGAGGAGAAGCCGCACTGCGGCGAGACGCACAGCTGGTCGACGTCGACGTACTGCGACGCCTCCTCGATCCTGCGCTTCAGGTCGTCCTTGGACTCGAGCTCCCCGCTCTTGGTCGTGACGAGCCCGAGCACGACCTGCTTGCCCTTGGGCACGAAGCGCAGCGGCTCGAACCCGCCGGAGCGCGCGTCGTCCCACTCCATGAAGAAGCCGTCGACCTCGAGCCGGCCGAACAGCGCCTCGGCCACGAAGTCGTAGCCGCCCTCGGCCACCCACGAGGAGCGGAAGTTGCCGCGGCACATGTGCGTCGTGACCGCCATGCCCTCGGGCCGGTGCGCGAGCGCCTCGTTGATGTGGGAGATGTAGGTCTCGTGCAGGTGCTCGGCGTCCGAGCCCTGTGCGGCGATCATCTCGCGCTGCCTCGGGTCGTTGAGGTAGGCGAGGCTCGTGTCGTCGAACTGCAGGTAGCTGCAGCCGAGCTCGCCGAGGCGCCGGACCTCCTCGGCGTAGGCGGAGGTGAGGTCGTCCCAGAAGCCGTCCATGTCGGGGTAGATCGACTCGTCGACGGCCGCGCGGCCGCCGCGGTAGTGGACCATGCTCGGAGACGGGATCGTGAGCTTCGGGGTCTGGCCCTCGCTCGCGACCGACTGCAGGAACGTGAAGGGCTGCTCGAAGATGGTCTCGGACACCCCGATCCTGCCGTCGATGTGCAGCGCGGCCGGCGTGAAGTCGATCGTGCCCTCCGCGTTGCGGAACTCGACCTTCATGTTCCCGGGCGCCTGGGAGACGCCGTCGAGGGAGTAGATGAAGTCCATGTGCCAGGACGCGCGGCGAAACTCGCCGTCGGTGACCGACTGCAGCCCGGCCTGCTCCTGCATCCGGACCACGCCGCGGATCGCCTCGTCCTCGGCCTGCGCGAGCCCGAGGTCGTCGAGCCGGCCGGCGGCGTGCGCCTCGCGCGCCTCCAGCAGCTCGGGCGGCCGCAGCAGGCTGCCGACGTGGTCGGCGCGAAACGGCGGACTGGTTCGCTCGGACATTCACTCTCCTCCCGACGGGTAATACGATGCATACCCTATTGTGCGCGATCAGCACACTAGATCACTATGCGCACACGCATCGTCCCGCTCAGAACCGCGATCGCCGAGCTCGTCCACGACGGCGACACGGTCGCGCTGGAAGGCTTCACCCACCTGATCCCGATGGCCGCGGGCCACGAGGTGATGCGCCAGGGCCGCCGCGACCTGACGCTCGTGCGGATGACGCCGGACATCGTCTATGACCAGCTGATCGGCGCAGGCTGCGCGCGCAAGCTCGTGTTCTCTTGGGGCGGCAACCCGGGCGTCGGCTCGCTGCACCGCTTCCGCGATGCGATCCAGAACGCGTGGCCCGAGCCGCTGGAGATCGAGGAGCACAGCCACGCCGGGCTCGCCAACCGCTACGTCGCCGCCGCCTCCGGCCTGCCGTTCGCGGTCATGCGCGGCTACCGCGGCACCGACCTGCCGGAGCACACGGCCACCATCGCGCCCATCACGTGCCCGTTCACGGGCGAGCAGCTGACGGCGGTGCCGGCACTCGAGCTCGACGTCGCGATCGTCCACGCCCAGCGCGCCGACCGCGAGGGCAACGTGCAGATGTGGGGCCTCACCGGCGTGCAGAAGGAGGCGGTGCTGGCGGCGAAGCGCTCGCTCGTCACGGTCGAGGAGATCGTCGACGAGCTCGAGCCGCGGCCGAACGCCGTCGTACTGCCCAACTGGGTCGTGACGCTGGTGGCGGAGGTGCCCAACGGCGCGCATCCCTCCTACGCCCACGACTACTACGAGCGCGACAACGCCTACTACCGCGAGTGGGACGCGATCAGCAACGACCGCAACGTGTTCAGCGCCTGGCTCGCGGAGCTGCGCGAGGGGGCGCGGGCGCCGGCGTGAGCCCGACGTCGGACGAGATGATGACGGTGGCGGCGGCCCGGGCGCTGCCCGACGGCGCCGCCTGCTTCGTCGGCATCGGGCTGCCGAGCAAGGCCGCCAACCTTGCGCGCCGCACGCATGCCCCGGACCTGGTGCTGATCTACGAGGCCGGCGCGATCGGCGCGAAGCCGGGACGGCTGCCGATGTCGATCGGCGACGGCGTGCTCGCCGAGACCGCCGACTCGGTCGTGAGCGTCCCCGAGGTGTTCAACTACTGGCTGCAGCCGGGCCGGATCGCGATCGGCTTCCTCGGCGCGGCGCAGATCGACCGCTTCGCGAACATCAATACGACCGTGATCGGGCCCGACTACGACCACCCGAAGGTGCGGCTGCCGGGCGCGGGCGGCGCGCCGGAGATCGCGGCGTCGTGCGGAGAGGTCGTGGTGATCGTGCGCCAGACCACGCGCTCGTTCGTCGAGAAGGTCGACTTCGTGACCTCGGTCGGCTACGGCAGCGGCCCCGGCGACCGCGAGCGCCTCGGCCTGCGCGGCCGCGGCCCGGTGCGGGTGATCACCGACCTGGGCGTGCTCGAGCCCGATCCCGAGACCTGCGAGCTGACCCTGACGGCGGTCCATCCCGGCGTCGACGCCGAGCAGGCGCGCGCGGAGACGGGCTGGGAGCTGACCGTGGCAGGCGAGCTGCGCACGTCGCCCGAGCCGACCACGGAGGAGCTCGAGGCGCTGCGCGAGCTCGAGGCCTCGGTGCTGCCGGCGTGAGCGGCGAGGCGTTCATCCTCGACGCGGTGCGCACGCCGTTCGGGCGCGCGGGCGGCGCGCTGGCCGGCGTGCGACCCGACGACCTCGCCGCCCTTGCCGTGCGCGCGCTGCTGGAACGCGCCCCGGACCTCGACCCGGCGCGCATCGACGACGCCGTCTTCGGCGACGCCAACGCCGCCGGCGAGGACAACCGCAACGTCGGTCGCATGGCCGTGCTGCTGGCCGGGCTGCCGACGAGCGTGCCGGCGTCGACCGTCAACCGCCTGTGCGGCTCGAGCCTCGACGCGGCGATGCAGGCCAGCCGCGCGATCGAGACCGGTGACGCCTCGCTCATGCTCGTCGGCGGGGTGGAGTCGATGAGCCGCGCGCCATGGGTCCTGCTCAAGCCCGAGCGCGCCTACCCGCGCAACCACGAGACCCTGCATTCGACGACGCTCGGCTGGCGCATGGTCAACCCGGAGATGCCCGAGGAGTGGACGATCTCGCTCGGCGAGAGCACCGAGAAGGTCGCGGGCATCTACGGCGTCTCGCGTGAGGCGCAGGACGAGTTCTCGGTCCGCAGCCACAAGCTCGCCGCTGCGGCGTGGGACGGCGGCTTCTACGACCCGTGGGTCGTGCCGGTGCCGGTGCGCGACGGCGAGCACGCCCGCGACGAGGGCGTCCGCCCCGACAGCTCGGTCGAGGCGCTGGCCAAGCTCGAGCCGGCGTTCGCGAAGGACGGGACCGTGACCGCGGGCAACGCGTCGCCGCTCAACGACGGCGCCGGCGCGATGTTCCTCGGCGACGCGGCCGGCGCCGAGGCGGCGGGGCTCGAGCCGATCGCGCGGATCGCCGGGCGCGGCACGTTCGCCGTCGACCCCGACGTGTTCGGGATCGCGCCGGTCGAGGCCGCCAACCGCGCGCTGGCGCGGGCCGGCATCGGCTGGGGCGACATCGAGGTCGCCGAGCTCAACGAGGCGTTCGCCGCGCAGTCGCTCGCCTGCCTCGGCGAGTGGAAGGACCTCGACCCCGAGAGGCTCAACGTCAACGGCGGCGCGATCGCCATCGGGCACCCGCTCGGCGCATCCGGCGTGCGCATCCTCGGCACGCTCGCGCACGAGCTGCGGCGCCGCGGCGGCGGCTGGGGGATCGCGGCGATCTGCATCGGCGTCGGCCAGGGTCTCGCGGTGGTGATCGAGGCGTGAGCTTCCGCCGCGACGACGACTCGCACCCGCCGCTCGACTGGCCCGACTACGGCTCGACGACGCTGCGCCATCCCTCGCAGCTGCGCCCGCTGACCCAGACCGAGACGGAGCTGACCGCGCCTCGGTTCGGGGACCGGCCGCTCGGCGAGCACGACCACGACCTCACCGTCCACGGCGACGGCGAGCCGATCGGCGAGCGGATCATCGTGTACGGCCAGGTGCGCGAGGACGGCGGGCGACCCGTGCCGGAGACGCTGGTGGAGATCTGGCAGGCCAACGCCTGCGGGCGCTACCTCCACGCCGGCGACCAGCACCCGGCGCCCCTGGACCCCAACTTCGAGGGCGCCGGGCGCTGCCTCACCGACGCCGAGGGCCGCTTCCGCTTCATCACCATCAAGCCCGGCGCCTATCCGTGGGGCAACCACCCCAACGCGTGGCGGCCGCGGCACATCCACTTCTCCGTGTTCGGGCGCGCGTTCACCCAGCGCCTCGTGACCCAGATGTACTTCCCGGGCGACCCGCTGTTCGAGTACGACCCGATCTTCAACTCGGTCCGCGACCCGCAGGCGCGCGAGCGCATGATCTGCGCGTTCGACCTCTCCTCCACCAAGCCCGACTGGGCGCTCGCGTACCGCTTCGACATCGTGCTGCGCGGCGAGGAGGAGACTCCGTTCGAATGACGCCGCAGACGACGCCCTCGCAGACCGTCGGCCCGTACTTCTCGATCGGGCTCCCGTGGCCCGACGGCCCGGAGGTCGTCCCTGACGGCGCCGACGGCGCGGTGTGGCTGCGCGGGCGCGTGCTCGACGGCGAGCGCGAGCCGATCCCCGACGCGCTGCTCGAGACCTGGCAGGCCGACTCGGAGGGACGCTACGGGACGCCCGGCTTCCGCGGCTTCGGGCGCTGCCCGACCGACGCCGACGGCAACTGGGCGATCCGGACCGTCAAACCGGGTGCGGCCGCCGGCCATGCGCCGCACATCGCCGTCTCCGTCTTCGCCCGGGGCCTCCTGAACCGCGTCGTGACGCGCATCTACTTCGCCGACGAGACCGAGGCGAACGCCGCGGACCGGGTGCTCGCGGGCCTCGACGAGGCGGCGCGCGCGACGCTCCTCGCAGCGCGGGAGGAGGACGGCTACCGTTTCGACGTGCGCCTCCAAGGTCCCGATGAGACCACCTTCTTCGCCGTCTGAGGGCGAGGAGGCGCGGGCGACGCACTTCGTGCAGTCGCTCGAGCGCGGTCTCGCGGTCATCCGCGCCTTCGACGAGCACAACCCGGAGCTCACGCTCTCGGACGTCGCGCGGTCGACCGGGCTGACGCGGGCGGCGGCGCGGCGCTTCCTGCTCACGCTCGCCGACCTCGGCTACGTGCGCACCGACGGCCGGTGGTTCACGCTCAGCCCGCGCATCCTCGAGCTCGGCTACGCGTACCTCTCGAGCCTCTCGCTGCCCGAGGTCGCCGAACCGCACCTCGAGCGCCTCGTCGCCGAGGTCCACGAGTCCTCCTCCGTGTCGGTGCTCGACGGCGAGGACATCGTCTACGTCGCCCGCGTGCCGACCGCGCGCATCATGACCGTGTCGATCAACGTCGGCACGCGCTTCCCCGCCTACGCGACCTCGATGGGGCGCGTGCTGCTGTCGCAGCTGCCCGACGACGACCTCGAGGCCTACCTCGAGCGCGTCGAGCTCGTGCCGCTCTCGCCGCGCACCCTGACCTCGCACGATGCGCTGCGCGCCGCGCTCGCGAAGGTGCACTCGCAGGGCTGGGCGCTCGTCGACCAGGAGCTCGAGGAGGGGCTGCGCTCGATCGCCGCGCCGATCCGCGACCGCACGGGCCGGACGGTCGCCGCCGTGAACCTGTCCGCGCACGCGAGCCGGATGTCGATCGAGCAGGGGCGGCGCCGGCTCGTCCCGCCGCTGCTGGCGACCGCCGCCCGGATCGAGGCGGACCTGCGCGTCGCCCAGGCCGACCGCCCCCGACGGTCCGCGGGCGCGTGAGCCCGGCCGTCCCCGTGTCCGCCCGGTCACTGCCGCCGGCCCGCTCCGCCGCGGCGCGGCGGCGCGCCACCGCCGGCGTGATGACCGCGATCGTGCTGCTCGCGCTCAACCTGCGCACGCTGGTCGCGAGCCTGCCGCCGCTGCTCACGCACGTCCAGGACGACCTCGGCCTCTCCGGGCTCGCCGCCGGGCTGCTGACCACGCTGCCGGTGCTCGGCTTCGGCGCCTTCGCGCCGCTCGCGCCACGGCTGACGCGGCGGGTCTCGATCGAGCGCGTGCTGCTCGGCTGCGCGCTGCTGACCGCGGCGGCCGCCGCGCTGCGCGGCGCCGGCGGGTGGGCGCCGCTGTTCGCGGGCTGCGCGCTGGGCGGGCTCGCGGTCGCGCTCGCCCAGGCCGTGCTGCCGGTGTTCATCCGCCTGCGCCACCCCGAGATGACCGGGCTCCTGACCGGCGCGTACTCGATGTCGCTGACCCTCGGCGCGGCGCTGGCGGCGGCGCTCGCCGTGCCACTCGAGAAGGGCCTCGGATCCTGGGAGGCGTCGCTCGCCGCGTGGGCGCTGCCGGCGCTCGTGGCCGCCTTCATCTGGCTGCCGGCCGCGCTGCGGCGCGGCACGACCGTCTCCGGCCCGCCGTCCCCGGGGCTGTGGCAGAGTCGTCTGGCCTGGAACGTGAGCCTGTTCATGGGCGTGCAGTCGATGGCGTTCTACGCCGGGCTGAGCTGGCTCCCGAGCGTGCTCGAGGACGCGGGCTTCTCGGAGGGCGAGGCGGGCTCGCTGCAGGCGCTGGGCGCGCTCGTGCAGCTCGCGCCGGCGTTCGCCGTCCCGGTGCTGGCGGCGCGGACGCGAAATCAGATCGGCGTGCTGTTCGCGATCGTCGGGTTCTCGCTCGCGGGCGTGGTCGGGCTGATCCTGGCGCCCGGCGCCGCGCCCGCCTGGATCGTCGTGTTCGGCATCGGCCAGGGCGGCGCGCTCGGACTCGGATTGATCCTGCCCGCGCTGCGCGGGGGCGACGCCGCGGCGGTGGCTTCGCTGACGGCGATGTCCTTGTGCGTCGGATACATCGTCGCGGCCGCGGGGCCGTGGGTGCTCGGCGCGGTCCACGACGCGACCGGCGGCTGGACGGTCGCACTCGTGGCGCTGGCGGCGATCTGCGTGCTGCAGCTGGCGCCGGGGCTGCCCGCCGCGCGCGCCCGAACCCTGGACGGGAGGACTTAGATGGAGACCCAGGTCGCGATCGTCGGGGCAGGGCCGGCGGGGCTCGTGCTCGCCCGCCTGCTCGAGCTGCGTGGGATCGACAGCGTTGTGATCGAGCTGCGCTCGCGCGAGTACGTCGAGGGCCGCGTGCGCGCCGGCGTGCTCGAGCAGCGCACCGTCGACCTGCTGACCGAGGCGGGCGTCGCGGATCGCCTGCAGCGCGAGGGGATGGTCCACGAGGGCGTCGAGCTCCGCTTCGGCGGCCGCGGGCACCGGATCGACCTCAGCGGTCTGACCGGCGGCCGCAAGATCACGGTCTACGGCCAGCAGGAGGTGGTCAAGGACCTGATCGCCGCCCGCCTGGAGTCGGGCGGGGAGCTGCGCTTCGAGGTCTCCGACGTCTCGGTCGCCGACGTCGAGTCCGAGCGCCCGGCGGTGCGCTTCAGCCATGACGGCGCCGAGTACGAGCTGCGCTGCGACGTGATCGCGGGCTGCGACGGCTTCCACGGCATCTGCCGCCCGGCGATCGCCGGCGCGCTGCGGGTGTTCGAGCGCGAGTACCCCTTCGCCTGGCTCGGCATCCTCGCGCGCGCGAAGCCGTCCTCCGAGGAGCTGATCTACGCCAACCACGCACGCGGCTTCGCGCTGCACAGCATGCGCTCGCCCGAGGTCATCCGCTCGTACCTGCAGTGCGAGCCCGACGAGGACATCGGCGAGTGGCCCGACGAGCGCGTGTGGGAGGAGCTCCAGACGCGGTTCGAGCTCGACGAGGGCTTCCGCCTCAACGAGGGCGAGATCTTCGACAAGGGCGTCACGCCGATGCGCTCCTTCGTCGTCGAGCCGATGCAGCACGGCCGCCTGTTCCTGGCCGGCGACGCCGCCCACATCGTCCCGCCCACGGGCGCGAAGGGGCTCAACCTCGCGGTCGCCGACGTCGAGGTACTGGCCGGGGCGCTCGAGGCGTTCTACGGCTCGGGCGACACGACGGGACTGGACGGCTACTCGGCGCGCTGCCTGCGGCGGGTCTGGCGCGTCCAGCACTTCTCCTACTGGATGACCTCGATGCTCCACCGCCCGCCCGGCCAGGACCCGTTCGACGCGAGGCTCCAGCTCTCCCAGCTCGAGTACGTGTGCAACTCCCGCGCCGCATCGACGACGCTGGCGGAGAACTACGTGGGACTGGAGCGCGTGTGAGCCACTTCTCAGACGATTTCGACGCCTCGGAGGCCTAGCTCACCAGCTCTGCGGTTTGCCCGGCTGGTAGAGCCAGGCGTTGAAGAACACGGTCAGGTCGCGGCCCGACTTGCGCTCGGCGAGGGCGATGAACTCGGCGGTCGTGACGTTGCCGGCGACGTAGCGCTCGGCCGAGGCGGCGGCCGGCACGGCGATCAGGACGGCGAGACTGGCTGCGAGGGCCCAGGACATCCGGAGCACGAGTGACCTCCCGTTTCGGTGCCCGGAAGATACGGCCGCGCTACCAGCCGTCGCCCTCCCGCCAGTCGCAGGTCAGCTCACCGCTCAGATCGAGCACCGCCGCGCCCGGCAGGACGTAGACCGCACCGTCCTCGGCGGCCGTGCGCACGATCCCCGCCGGCGTGAGCGCCGAGGTCGGCCCCCGCCACTGCTGCCAGCCGCGCCCGATGTAGAACTGCGCCGCCTCGTCGGTCGCCCCGAGCGCGCCGAGCTCGTAGGCGCCGTGCACCACGCGCTCCAGCGCGTCCATCATCGCCGAGGCATGCCCGCGCCGGCGCTGGTCGGCGCGCACCGCCACCCCCTCGACGTAGCCGGTGCGCAACGCCCGCCCGCCGTGCAGGAGCCGCCGCTGGATCACCGCCGCGTGCCCGACCAGCTCGTCGCCCTCCCAGGCGATGGCGTGCACGCCGCCGAGGGAGTGCTCCCAGTCGTGCTCGGTCATGTCGTCGAAGACCTCGTAGAGCAGCGCCCGCGCAGCGGTGAGCGTGGCGGCTTCGAGGTCGGCCGTGTGGGCGGTCCGCACCGCGCTCATCCTCAGGGCGCCGGCTGCTGGTCGAAGCCCGCGCGCTCAGCCGCGAGCTCCTCGTCGCCGGTCTCCTCGAGCGCGCTCAGGAAGGCGCCGAAGCCGCAGCCCGGCGTGTGCAGGTCGAGGACGCGAGCCGGCGCGGAGGCCGAGACGGCGTGCGGGACGCCGGGAGGCACCTGCACCCACGACCCGGCCCCCGCGCGGTGCTCGCGGCCGCCGGCCGTGAGCACCAGCTCGCCCTTGAGCACGTAGAACGACTCGGCGTGGCCCTGGTGCACATGCGGCCTCGGCGGGCCGTCGAGATCGCTCCACGCCTCCGCGACCGCGATCTCCTCGATCGCCGTCAGCAGCACCATGCCGCCGAGCCGGAAGCCGTTGCGCGCGATCACCACGTCGGTCGCGGGGCGCGTGCCGTCCGGGGGCGGCGGCTCTTGGTCGTAGGTGAGCGTGCGGCCGTCGCGCATCGCGCGCATGTAGTCCGCGAAGCCCACTCCCGGCGCGTGCAGGTTGAGGTAGCGCAGCTCCGCGTCCGTCTCGTTGCGGAAGCCGTGGACGACCAGCGGCGGCACGCGGGCGAGCGTCCCCGCGGGCACCGCGACCCCGTCCCCCTCCGGGCCGAGCCGGAGCGTCAGCTCGCCCTCGAGGACGTAGAAGAGGTCGGTGTGGCGGCGGTGGATGTGCAGATCCGCGCCGTCGCGGTGCGGGCCGAACCGCGACCACGTCGCGTGCAGCGCGTCGTGGTCGGAGAGGATCTCGACCCGCCGATCCGGCGAGTCGCCGATCACCTCGCCCCCGGCGGGCGGGATGACGGTCGGCTCGCTCATCCGCGCAGGGTAGCCCGCTCAGCCTCCGTCCGGCGTGGCGTCGCGCTCGAGCCGATCGATCAGCGCCCGCACGTGGCCGTCGACCTCGCGCTCGCCGAGCCGGACGCGGTGGCGGCGGTCGCCCGCGATCACCGTCACGCCGTACTGGAACCGATCGGGGGCGCCGGCGCGCGCCTGCTCGGCGGGCGCACGGCTCAGGACGTAGGCCTCGTTGACGGTCACGTCGTCGCTCGCCGGCTCACCCTCGGCCCGCACCTGCTCGGGGTTGCTCGGCGGCTCGAGCCCGTGGCAGTCGTAGACCGTGCGCTGCGGCCGGCCGGCCGTCGCGCTCTGGCGCACGTCGCGCGGTTCACGCACGCGCGGGGCGCAGGCTCGCGTCGAGCGAGAGGGTCCGCAGCAATGCGTCGCGCTCGTCGGCGCCGGCCCGGCGGGCCAGCTCCTCCAGCAGCACCGGCGGGATGATGCAGGCGATCGAGCAGCGCTCGCGCACGTGGCCTCCAGCCGTCGGGATCAGGGCGGAAACTGGGCCAGCACCCACTCGGGGCCGAGCTCGGGGCGGCGGTAGGAGCGGCCGTGGACCTGGACATAGTCGCCCGTGCGCGGGTTCATCGGGAGGTCGCGCTCGATCGGATACCACTCGTTGTGCTGGCGGATGAGCTCGTTGAGGTCGTCGAAGCGGGCGGCGCGCGCGAGCGCGTGCCAGCGCCGGGCGAAGAGCGCGCGATCACCGGCACATTCGACCTCCAGCGCGGCGTAGGCGGTGGCGAGCCGCTGCCGCTCGCGGGCGATCCTGTGGTCCACCTCGATCACGCGCTCCATCCAGCGCGGCAGCCCGCCCGCCTTCAGGTAGTTCTCGAGCGTCCGCCGCGACTGCCGGATGCGCTCCGAGAAGGGCTGTCCCAGCGCCTCCTCAGTGATGAGGCTCCTCCGTACGAGCCGTTCGACCGCCGAGTCCTGCTGCTCGCTCACCCGCTTCAGTCTAAGAACTCGCCCGCCGCGGCCCTCTCAGCAACTTCACAGGGAGCGTGGCGATACTGGCCAGGCGATGAACTCGACCGGCCCCTCCCACCGCGTGCTGGTCGTCGACGACGAGCCGAACATCGTCGACGTCATCTCGATGGCGCTGCGCTACCAGGGCTTCACGGTCGAGTCCGCCGGCACCGGCGGCGAGGCTCTGTATGCGGTGGCGGACTTCAAGCCCGACCTGATCGTGCTCGACGTGATGCTCCCCGACATGGAGGGCTTCGACGTCGCGCGGCGGCTCGGCGCCCAGCGCGGCCGCGTCCCGATCATCTTCCTGACGGCGCGCGACGCCACCGACGACAAGATCCGCGGCCTCGGCCTCGGCGGCGACGACTACGTCACCAAGCCGTTCAGCCTCGAGGAGCTGGTGGCGCGCATCCGCTCGATCCTGCGCCGCAGCGGCCTCGCCGAGGCGGACTCGAGCCGGCTCGTGTTCGAGGACCTCGAGCTCGACGAGGACGCGCACGAGGTGATGCGCGGCGGCTCCCACGTCGACCTGACCGCGACCGAGTACCGGCTGCTGCGATACCTCATGCTCAACCCGCGCCGCGTGCTCACGCGCGCGCAGCTGCTCGAGCACGTCTGGGACTACGACTTCGGCGGCGATGCGCGCGTGCTCGAGACCTACGTCTCCTACCTGCGCCGCAAGCTCGACATCCACGGCCCGCCGCTCATCCACACCGTGCGCGGCGTCGGCTACGCGCTGCGCACGCCGCGGACGTGATGTCCTCCCTGCGGGCGCGGCTGCTCGCCGCCGTGCTCGTCGTGGCCGCCGTCGGGCTGCTGCTGCTCGCCGCCATCACCTACGCCGAGCAGCGCTCCTACCAGCTCGACCGCGTCGACGACCAGGCGCGCGCCGGCGCCGCCGCCGTCGAGGGCGCACTCGCCCAGGAGGGCATCGGCGAGCACCATGAGCCCGACCGCGGGCCGCGCGACGGCGGCCCGCCGCGCGGCGGAGGCCCGGGCGTCGGCCTGCCGGCGGGCACCTATGGCGAGCTGCGCGACGCGGACGGCACGGTGCACCCGATCGTCTTCGACTACGGGCAGAACGTGACGGCAAAGCCCGCCATCCCCGCCAAGCTCGCCGTCGGCAAGCCGCTCACGGTGTCCGGGCGCACGGGCGACGAGACGCACTACCGCGTCCTCGCCAGGCACCAGCGGGGCGGCTCCGGGATCACCGTCGTGGCAGTCCCGTTGCGCGACGTCGACCAGCGGCTCAACCGGCTCGTGGTCGTCGAGGGCTTCGTGATCGCGGGCGTGCTCATGCTGCTCGCCGCCGTCGCGTGGATCCTCGTGCGCGTCGGGCTGCTGCCGCTCGACCGCATCGGCCACACGGCGAGCCGGATCGCCGGCGGCGACCTCTCGCATCGCGTCGCCGGTGCGGACGCGCGCACCGAGGTCGGCCGCGTCGGGCTCGCGCTCAACGCCATGCTCGACCGCCTCGAGCGCGCGTTCGCCGAGCGCCAGGCGAGCGAGGACCGGCTGCGCCAGTTCATCGCCGACGCGTCGCACGAGCTGCGCACGCCGCTGGCGTCGATCCGCGGCTACGCAGAGCTGTTCCGGATGGGCGCGGCCAGCCGGCCCGAAGACGTCGAGAAGTCGATGCGGCGGATCGAGGACGAGGCGGCGCGCATGGGGGTGCTCGTCGAGGACCTGCTGACGCTCGCGCGGCTCGACGAGGTGGCGGACGCGCCGCACACCGAGGTCGACCTCGCGAAGCTCGCCCGCGATGCCGCCGACGACGCCCGCGCGACCGCCCCCGGCCGCCCGATCGCGGTGGCCGGCGACGCTCCGGCGGTGGTGCTCGGCGACGCCCACCAGCTGCGCCAGGTGCTCGCCAACCTGCTGCGCAACGCGCTCGTGCACACGCCCGATACGAGCCCGATCGAGGTCGCGCTCGCCGCGAACGGCTCGGACGTCCGGCTCGAGGTGCGCGACCACGGTCCCGGCCTGCCCACGGACGACCCCGGCGCGCTGTTCGAGCGCTTCTGGCGCGCCGAGGGCGGCCGCGAGCGCGGCAGGAGCGGCGCCGGCCTGGGCCTCGCGATCGTCGCCGCGATCGTCGGCGCGCACCGCGGCCACGTGACCGCCTCCAACGCGGAGGGCGGCGGCGCCGCGTTCGTCGTCACGCTGCCCGCCGCGGACGGCGCGACGCGCTACCCCGCCTCCGCCTGACCGCCGAGCTGCGCGTCGAAGAAGCGCAGGATGCGCCGCCACGCGTCCTCGGCCGACGGGCCGTGGTAGCCGACCCCGGCGACGCGCAGGAGCGCCCCGCCCGGGCCGAACGGGTAGTCGTTGAGGAAGGAGTGGCCGGCGCCGGGATATTCCTTGACGTCGTGCGGCACGCCGGCGCGCTCGAGCGCCGACTCGAGCTCGGCCGCGGTCCCGCGCAGCGTGCGGTCCTTGCCGCCGTAGCTCGCCACGATCGGACAGGCGCCGCGCAGCACGCTGTCGAGGTGCTTGGGCAAGTGGGCGTAGTTGGCGGCCGAGACGTCGAACTCCCGGGCGGTCAGCAGCGCGAAGCCGCCGCCCATGCAGAATCCGATCACGCCGACCCGGCCGGTGCAGTCGGGCCGCTCCCGCAGCCATGTGCGCACGGACTTGATGTCGTCGAAGGCCGCTCCCTCGCCGCTCATCACGGAGCGGAACGTGGCGCGGATGCAGCGCACGGCGCCGCCGGCGCTGTAGAGGTCGGGGGCGATCGCGAGGTAACCGGCCGCCGCGAGCCGCTCGGCCTGGCGGCGGATGTCGTCGATCAGACCGAACGCCTCGTGGAGCACGACGACGCCGGGCCAGGGCCCGTCGCCGAGGGGCGGCACGGCGAGATGGGCGTCGAGCTCGGGCGCGGTCGCGCCGCCCGGGATCGTGATGGCGGGGATGGCTGGGCTCCTCTGTCAGGTTCGGCGGGGCGGGCATCATCGCCGCCGCTCGCGTCCAGCGCTCCTTGAGTCCGGGCGCCCGGACGCCGAGTACTCAACTGGAATGCAATTCCCGCGCAATCGCCACATACCGCCCGGGCCGGCCGCCGAGCGAGTGCTCCTGACGTCGTCGCTCGCCTGGCTGCACGTGATCGGGGCGTCGCTGTCGGCGGCGTGGCTGGTCCTGCCGCACGCCGCGGGCGCGCGGGAGTCGCTGATCCTCGTGGCGACGCTCGGCGCCTACGGGATCGCGGCGATCCTCTTGGCCGGCCGGTCGCGCCTGTCGCTGGCGGCCGTGCAGCTGACGATGCTCGGCACCACCGCCGTCATCTCGCTGGCCGCCGCGGCATCCGCCGAGCGCGGGAGCGTCTACGGGCTCTTCTACCTGTGGGCGACGCTCTACGCGTTCTCGTTCTTCAGCCGCCGCCAGGCGCTCGTGCAGGTCGCCGCCGTGGCCGCCGCCTACGCGCTCGTGCTCACGGTCCAGCTGGCGCCGACGACCTGGAGCGAGGACCTCACACGCTGGGGGATGACGATCGCGACGCTGCTGGCCGCCGGCATCCTCGTGCGCACCCTCACCGAGCGGCTGCGCGAGCGCGAGCAGCACCTGCGGCTCGCGATGGAGCAGTCGTCGCTGGCGAGCGCCGTGCTGGGCTTCGACAGGACCGTGCTCGATGCCAATGAGGCGTGCGCAAGGCTCGTCGGGGTGCCGCGCGACGAGCTGATCGGCACCAACATCGAGAGCATGTGGCATCCCGGCGACCGCGAGGTCCACGCAGCGGCCGTGGATCGCGGGGCCGCCACCGGGGAGCTCGCCGGGGACCGTCAGGAGACCCGGCTCGTCCGCCCGGACGGACAGGTCAGGTGGCTGTCGGTCGCCGCCACGGTGATCCACGGAGATCGCGGGCGCCCGCTGCACCTGTTCGCCCAGTTCGACGACGTCACCGACCGGCGCCTCCAGATCGCGCGCCAGGAGGCGCTCAGCCGGCTCGCCCGCCTCGCGCTCGACGGCGCGGCGACGGGCGCGCTCGCCGCCCAGGCCGCCGCCATCGCCGCATCCGGGCTCGACGCCACCCACGTCGCGCTGACGATCTCCCCCGCGGCGGGCGCGCCACCCGCGGCCGCGGGAGCTCAAGGCTGGTCCGAGGGCGGCGTGCAGTCCGCGTTCGCGGCCGGCCTGCTGGACGCCCCAGCCGGGGGCACCCTCATCGAACACGGCCTGCAGGTCGAAGGGGTCGGGCAGGCCTCAGGGGTCCGCGTCGCGATCCGCACGCCGGACGGACTGCTGGGCGCGTTGTGCGCGCACGACTGCGAGCGCCACTTCGACCGCGAGGATGCGCTCTTCCTCGAGGCCGCAGCCGGCATCCTCGCGGCGACGGAGGCCCGCGCCCGGGCCGAGGCCCGCCTGCGCCACCAGGCCCTGCACGACCCGTTGACCGACCTGCCCAATCGGGCCCTGCTGCAGGACCGGCTCCAGCACGCGCTCGCCCGCGCGGCGCGCGGTGGCGGCGACGTCGGCGCGCTCTTCATCGACCTCGACCACTTCAAGGTGATCAACGACTCGCTCGGCCACGACGTCGGTGACGAGCTGCTCGCGCAGGTGGCCGCGCGCCTGAGCGCGGAGCTCCGCGACAGCGACACACTCGGCCGCCTCGGCGGCGACGAGTTCGTCGTGATCGCCGAGTCCGGAGGCGAGCCGGCGCAGCTCGTCCGGCTCGCCCAGCGCCTCGGCGCTGCCCTGGGGCATCCGTTCGCCGTGCGCGGGGACGAGCTGACGATCACGGCGAGCATCGGGATCGCCTGCGGCGACGGCGACAGCGACAGCAACGCGCTCGTCCGTGACGCGGACGCCGCGATGTACCGCGCGAAGGACCTTGGCCGCGCCCGCTACGAGCTCTTCGACGCCGCGCTGCGGGAGCGCGTGCTGCGGCGCTGACCACCGAGCGGCGGCTGCGGGGCGCGCTCGCCGCCCACGAGCTCGACCTCGCGTTCCAGCCGATCGTCACGCTGGAGGGGAACGCGATCGTCGGCGCCGAGGCGCTGCTGCGCCTGAACGGTCCCGACGCCGCCATCTCCCCTGACGAGTTCATCCCGATCGCGGAGGAGACCGGGTTGATCGTCCCGATGGGCGCCTGGGTGCTCGCCGAGGCCTGCCGCCGCGGTGCCGACTGGCAGCGGCTCGCCGGGCGCAGGATCGACGTGTCGGTCAACCTCTCGCCGCGCCAGCTCACCCAACCGGATCTCGTGGGTCACGTGCAGATGGCGCTCGCCGCCGGCGGCCTGCCCGCCGAGGCGCTCATCCTCGAGATCACGGAGAGCGTCCTGCTCGGCGACGCCGAGCGCCCGCTGGAGGTGCTGCGCCGCCTGCGGCACCTCGGCATCCGCCTCGCCCTGGACGACTTCGGCACCGGCTACTCCTCGCTCGCGTACCTCACCCGCCTGCCGCTCGACATCCTCAAGCTCGACCGGGAGTTCATCGCGCGACTCACGCCCGGCACCCAGGAGGCCGCCGTGACCGCCGCGATCGTCCAGATGGCCGCCGCGATCGGACTCACGGTGATCGCCGAGGGCGTCGAGACCGCGGAGCAGGCGCAGGTCCTCCAGGCGATCGGCGTCGATCTCGCTCAGGGGTATCACTTCGCCCGCCCGATGACGCCCGCCGCGCTCGCGGCCCACCCCTACCTCGCACCCGGAGCGGCCGTACCTCGGAAGGCCGCCGGCGATCGGCCGCGAGACCCGGTCAACCGCCAGGCGCGCGCCGGCCGGCCAGCGTCAGTTCCGCTGAGCGGGCCGTGCCCTAGCGTTAGGGCGATGAGCACAAGCACCGACCCGGGGCAGCGCGTGGAGGAGCTCGCCGCCCGGCTCACGGAGCTGCGTGACGCCTACTACCGCGGCGAGACGCTCGTCGCCGACGCCGACTACGACGCGCTCGAGGACGAGCTGCGCGCCCTGCTGGCCGAGCACCCGCAGCTCACGCCCGAGCAGAACCCGCTCGAGGTCGTCGGCGCGCCCGCGGTGCTGCACGCCCCGGTGCGCCACAGCCGGCCGATGCTGTCGCTCGAGAAGGCGACGACGCCCGTGCAGGTCGCCGCCTTCTTCGACCGCTTCCCGGGCCAGCCGGTCGTGGTCATGCCCAAGCTCGACGGGCTCTCGCTCGCGCTCGTCTACGAGGGCGGGCGGTTGCGGCGCGCCGTCACGCGCGGCGACGGCACGACCGGCGACGACGTCACCCCGCTCGTGCGAGCGCTGGCCGAGGGGGTGCCGGACGCGCTCGACGCCGACGGCCGCGTCGAGGTGCGCGGCGAGCTCGTGATGCTGCGCTCGACCTTCGCGGCCTACAACGCCGCGCATCCCGACAAGCCGCTGATCAACCCGCGCGGCGCCGCTGCGGGCACGATCCGGGCCAAGGACCCGGCGACCGTCGCGGGGCGGGACCTGCGCTTCTTCGCCTTCGACCTCGACTCGGCCGACGGCGCCCACGCCGACCTCGAGGCGGCGCTGCGCACGCTCGGCTTCGACGCCGCCGACATGCGCCACTGCGAGGACGCGGAGGCCGCCCAGGAGGTGATCGCCGCGATCGAGGCGCAGCGCCACGACCGCGACTACGACCTCGACGGCGCGGTCCTCCGGCTGGCCGATCGCAACGCCTACGCGGCGGCCGGCACCCGCTCCAACAGCCCGCGCGGCGCCCTGGCGTTCAAGTACGCGGCGGAGGAGAAGACGACGCTGCTCGCCGACGTGCTGTGGGACGTCGGCAAGATCGGCAAGGTCGCCCCGGTCGCCGTGCTCGAGCCGGTGTTCGTGGGCGGCACCACCGTGACGCGCGCGACGCTCGCCAACCAGGAGGTCATCCGCGCCCGCGACGTCCGCATCGGCGACACCGTGCTGGTGCGCCGCGCCGGCGACGTCATCCCGTTCGTGGCGGGCGTGCTCGACGCCTCCAGGCGCACCGGCGCCGAGCGCGAGATCGTCCCGCCCGAGGTCTGCCCGTCGTGCGCGCAGCCGCTGACCGAGCAGGGCAACAGCCGCGAGCTGTACTGCACCAACGTCGCCTGTCCCGCACAGACCGTGCGGCGCCTGATCCACTGGGCCTCGCGCGCCGCCGCCGACATCGAGGCGGTGGGTCCGGTGTGGATCGAGCGCCTCAACGAGGCCGGCCTGCTCGAGCGCGTCTCGGACTTCTACGCGCTCGACCGCGAGACGCTGCTCGCGTTCGAACGCATCGGCGAGATCTCAGCCGACCGCATGATCGAGTCGATCGACCACAGCCGCCGTGTCGGCCTGCGGCGCGCGCTCATCGGCCTGGCGATCCCGATGGCCTCGGAGGCCGCGGCGACGCGCCTCTGCCGCGCCGGCTACGGCAGCCTCGAGGAGGTCGCCGACGCCGACGAGGAGGCGCTCCAGCAGGTCGAGGACATCGGCCCGAAGGTCGCCGCCAGCCTGCACGCCCACCTCAACCGCGAGGCGATGCGGGCCGAGCTCGTGCGCATGCGCGAGCTCGGCGTCGAGCTCGACGTGCTCGAGGAGGACCTCCCGCCCCAGGTCGCCTCCGACGCGCCGCTGGCCGGCACGACGGTCGTCATCACGGGCACGATCGCCGACCCGCGCAGCGGCGAGAAGGTGCCGCGGCCGGCGTTCCAGCGGCTCTGCGAGCGCGCGGGAGCAACCACCGCATCGTCGGTCTCGGCCAGCACCGACATGCTGATCTGCGGCGAGAACGTCGGCGCGAGCAAGACCGCGAAAGCGGAGAAGCTCGGCGTCGAGGTCGTCGACCAGGGCGACATCTGGCGCGAGCTGATCGCCGCCGGCGTGGCCTGAGCCGGGCGCGCATGAGCCTCGGCGCGGCAGCGACGCTCGAGGACTTCGACGCGCCCTACGCGCTGCTCGCGCGGCTGCGCGAGGAGGAGCCCGTGGCGTGGGTCGAGGTGCTCGACGGCTGGCTCGTCACGCGCCGGGAGTTGGCGATGCAGGTGATGAACGACGCGGCGACGTTCACGGTCGACGACCCGCGGTTCTCCACCGGCCGAGTGGTGGGGCCGAGCATGCTCACGCTCGACGGCGACCAGCACCGCCGCCACCGGGCGCCGTTCGCCGCGCCGTTCCGGCTCGAGCCGGTGCGCGAGCGCTTCAGCGCCCTCGTCGCCGCCGAGACCGAGCGGCTGATCGACGCGATCGAGCCGGCGGGGCGGGCCGAGCTGCTGCGCAGCGTCGCGGGGCCGCTCGCCGCCGCGGTCGTGATGCACTCGCTCGGCCTGCGGGGCACGAGCCCGGAGGTCGTCCTCGGCTGGTACGACGGCATCGTCGGCGCCGTCGACGAGCTGACGAAGGGCCGGGCGCTGAGCGAGCGCGGCCGGACGTCCTTCGCGCATCTCCGCCACGCGCTCGGGCCGGCGCTCGAGGGCGAGGCCGGCGACTCGCTCGTCGCCGCCGTCGCGCAGGACGCGGCCGGGCTCGAGCGCGAGCAGGTCGTCTCGAACGCCGCCGTGCTGATGTTCGGGGGCATCGAGACGACGGAGGGGATGATCGCCAACGCCGTCCTGCACCTGCTCACCCATCCGGACCAGCGCTCCCGGCTCGAGGCCGAGCCGCACCTGCTCGCCGGCGCGGTCGAGGAGTCGCTGCGCCTCGAGCCGGCTGCGGCCGTGCTCGATCGCTACGCGACGCGCGACATCGAGCTCGGCGGCGGAGCGATCCGGCGCGGCGACCTCGTGCGGATCTCGGTCACGGCCGCCAACCGCGATCCCGCGGAGTTCCCGGACCCGGACCGCTTCGACATCGAGCGCCCCAACGCCGCCCGCCACCTCGCCTTCGCCCGCGGCCCGCACGTCTGCATCGGGATGCACCTGGCGCGGCTCGAGGCCCACGCCGCCGTCGGGCGCCTGCTCGCCCGGCTGCCGCAGCTGCGCCTGGACCCGGACCACCCGTCCGCGCCGCGGGGACTCGTGTTCCGCAAGCCGCCGGAGCTGCAGGTCCTGTGGGGGTGAGGACGCGCGTCAGCGGACGCGGAAGCGCAGCGTGTAGGTCCGCGAGGCGAGCCGGCCGTCGAGCGCGACGACCTTGAGCCGGTAGCGGCCGCGCGGCAGCCTGCGGTGGGCGAAGCGGGCCTTGAGCTTGTAGCGGCTGACGCCCGCGGGGCGCTTCAGCGTCACGAGGAAGGCGCGGCGGTAGCCGTAGCGCGTCTTGCGCGTCGCGATCAGTCGTACGGTGGCGGCGCGGTCGAGGCGCAGCTTCAGGATCGCCGGCTTGCGGCGGGTCACCCGCGAGCGGCTGAGCGACGGCTGCGAGAGGACCGGCGCGCGGCGGAAGATGCCGGGTGGAGCGGCAAGGGCGTCGATGGCCGACCCGGACGGGGTGGGGTCGCAGAGGTTGCCCAGGTTGTCCGCGTCGGCGTCGAGCTGGTCCGGGTTGGCCACCAGCGGGCAGTTGTCCGCCATGTCGGCGCGACCGTCGTTGTCGTCGTCGCCGTCGCAGGCGTCGCCGCTGCCGTCGGAGTCGTGGTCGGCCTGGCCGGGGTTGCTCGCGGCCGGGCAGTTGTCGGCGCCGGCGGCGACGCCGTCCCCATCGGGGTCGGTGCCGGGTCCGGGAGCGGGCGGATCCACGACCTCGAGCGCGCCGAGCGCGTTGGCGCGGGCGCCGGAGACGGCGAGGCCGTCGAGGGCGGGGACGCGGTCGGCGCCGGCCAGCAGTCGCGCCTCGAGCTGCGCGGCGGTGAGCGCCGGCGCATGCGAGCGCATCAGCGCGAGGATGCCGGCCACGTGCGGTGCGGCGGCCGACGTGCCGCTGAACAGGCAGCCGTCGGGGCACGCGTTGGAGGTGATGGGGATGTCGACGCCGGGAGCGAAGAGGTCGACGCTGGTGGCGCCGAAGTTGGAGAAGCCCGCAGGGTCGTCGTTGTGATCGGACGCGCCGACGCACACCACGTTGGCCTCGGGCAGCGCGCACGGGTAGGTCGGGTCGCTGCCGTCGTTGTCGTCGCCGACCTCGTCGAGGCCGCCGTTGCCGGCCGCGACCACGTAGAGCGTGTTCGGGTGGGCGGCGACCGCGTCCTCGAGCGTCTGGGAGCGCCCCGCGCCCCCGAGGCTGGCGTTGACGATGGGAACGTGCATGTCGCCCGCGAGGTCGAACGCCTCGGCCACCGTGAGGCTGGTGCCCTGGCCGTCGGCGTCGAGCGCGCGCAGCGGCAGCAGCTCGAGCGAGGGCGCAACCCCGACGGCGCCGATCGCGTTGTCGCGATCGGCGGCCATGGTGCCGGCGACCCCGGTGCCGTGACCGTTGAGGTCGGTCGGGTCGTTGTCGGCCGTGACGAAATCCCAGCCGCGGTAGTCATCGATGAGGCCGTCGGCATCGTCGTCGACGCCGTTGGCCTCCTTGCCGCCGCCACTCTCGCCGGGATTGGCGGCGAAGCGGCCGGCGAGGTCCGCGGAGTCGAACTCCACGCCGGTGTCGACGACCGCGACGGTCTGGCCGGCTCCGGTCGACTGCGCCCATGCCTCGGGGGCGTCGATGTCGGCGTCCACGGCGCCGCCGGCCTGCCCGGTGTTGCTCAGCCCCCACATGCTCGACCAAAAGGGGTCGTCGCTCTGCGCGCTGACGACCCCGTCGGGCTCGGCGAAGCGCACGTCGGCGCGGGCGGTGAGCGCGTCGAGCGTCGCCTGCAGGCGACCCGGCGCGGCGCGCACGAGCTCGACGTCGGGCAAGCGGGAGTTGCGCACGTGCACGACCCCGGCGTCCGAGCGCAGGTCGGCGCGCTCGCGGCTGCCCACGTGCGCGAACTCGCCGGTGATCGACGCCGGGAGCTTGAAGTGGACGCTGCCGCCCTTCGCCACATCCTTGTGGACGTCGTAGCCGGGCAAGTGGACCTCGTCGGCGACGTCGCTCTTGATCGTGAGGTCGATCGTCGCGTCCTGCTTGTACGTGACCGTCTTGACGCCGCCGACGGGCTTGGCGTCCTTCACGGTGATCGTGGTCGGGCCGGAGCTCCTCGCCGACTGGTCCGAGCCGCCGCTGCCGATGACGATGACCGCCACGACGGCGATGACGGCTGCGACTCCGAGCAGGACGAGACGCTGATTGCGAGACATGGTCACCTCCTGTTTGCGATGGCCGGGTGCGAACCCGGCTGCGCGAGGCGCCCGGTCCGCTAGGTGGTGGAGACGAGGAGCCGGGCGGGCCGGGGTGGCGGGCGCTTGGCCAGCGCCGACGCGACGAGGCGACCGCCGCGCTGCATGACACGCACATAGCTGCGCGGCGCCGCGATGCGGGCCGCCGCCCGGGCGATCGGGGCGTGCCAGGTAGGTGATGAACAGCGCCGCGGCGGCGCTCCCGATCAGCGGGCAGACGCGCGCCGCGGCGCAGGGTGCCATGGTCGGCGCCGGCCACGCCGGCGAGGTGCGCGCACAGCCGCGAGCAGCCGGCCGCCGACCCGTTGTGGCCGTGTGAGAACAGGATCAGGGGAAGCGGCAATCGCGCCGCGGACGCCGTGCCGGGTACCAGACCGTCGGGTCCACCTGCCGCCGCCCGCCCACGGCGCTGCGGCGCGCCAGGCGGGCCGAGGCGCGACGGACCGCGTACGGGCCGGGGGGCGCCGCGAGGTCGCTCGGGACGGCGACGCACGGGTTCGCACGACCGGTCGCCGCGGCGGCGGCGACGTCCGCCGAACGCGGCGACGGAGACGCTCGTCCGCCGCAGGCTCCGGCCGCCAGCGCGAGCGCGATGACGGACACGCCTCGGCTGAGTGAGCGCACGGACGGAGCGACGCATTATCCGGAGCTGCGAATCTGCTCTCCGTGCCCCCGCGTTCCCAGCTGCCCGGCGTCCGGCTCGTCGAGCCGAGCCACTTCCGTCCGCGCTTCCACTACGAGCTGCTCGTGTGCGGCATCAGCGGGCACGAGCTGATCGGCGTCGACGCGCGCGAGCTGCGGCCCGAGGACGAGCTCGTCGCGCGCGTCATCGACGGCGTGCGCTGGCACCGCTGCCTGCGCTGCGACTCCTGGCTGCCCGTCCCGCCGCCGGCCTCGCCCGCCCGCGACGTCCCGCCCAACCGTGACGAGACCGAGCTGCCCCTGCGCGGCAAGCCGCTCCGCGACAAGATCGTGCTGCGCCTGATCGCCGTCAACCGCGCCGTCCACTTCCTCGTCCTCGGCGCGATCGCGGCCCTGATCTTCCTCTTCGCCTCGCACCGCGACGCGCTGCGCAGCCGGGCGTACCGCGTGATCGTCGACCTGCAGACCGGCGCCAGCGGCGGCCGGCCCCCCAAACACGGCCTCCTGCACGAGATCGAGCGCGGCTTCTCGCTGCAATCGGACACGATCAAGCTGGTCGGCGCGGTGTTCGCCGTCTACGCCGCCGTCGAGGGACTCGAGGCGTGGGGGCTCTGGTTCCAGAAGCGCTGGGCCGAGTACCTGACCTTCCTCGTCACCGCCTCGCTGCTGCCGCTCGAGATCTACGAGCTGACGAACCGCCTGTCGTTCTTCAAGCTCCTCGCCTTCGTCATCAACGTCGCCGTGGTCGCCTACCTGCTCTTCGCCAAGCGCCTGTTCGGGCTGCGCGGCGGTGTCGCCGCGGACGAGCGGGAGCGCGAGCGGGACGTCGGGTGGGAGGCGCTCGAACGGTCGGCGCCGGAGTCGGTCGCGGGCTAGCTGCGAGCCGGCCGCTACGGCCGGTCGAGGCCGAAGCGGAAGGAGCGGAACGCCTTGCGGGTCGCCTTCACGAGCTCGCGGTCGGCGGCATCGAGCGCCCGCGGCGGATTCGTCTGGCGGTAGCGCAGGACCACGCCGTCGCGGCGGCCGTCCGCGGGCACGACGAGGATGTCGGTCCCGAGCGTGCGGCGGGCGGCCGGCCCGGAGCGGTAGCGGAGCTGATAGCCGGGCGCGAGGTTGACCCGCGCCTTGCCCTCGGTGCGCGCGCGGAAGTCCGGCAGCTCGGCCGCCAGCGCGCGTATGTGCCGCTCGGCGAAGACGGGCAGCAGCCCGCCGACGCTGCCGCCATAGGGCGGGAGGGTGAGCCGGCGCACGGTCACGACCGCCAGCAGCCGCCCGCGGTGCGCGCGCAGGCGCACGAGCTCCCCGGGACGGGGCGCGACGCGGTGGACCTGTCCGGGCGGGTAGAGCAGCGTGAAGACCGGCGCCGAACGGTGCTCGAGCTGCTCCAGCCCATCGCCCGCGCGCGTCGCGATCAGCACCGCGAGCAGCACGACGACGACGGCGAGCGCCGCCGCGAGCACGCGCCGCGTCCGCGGGCGGAAGCGGCGCCGCATCAGCTCCGGCCCGGTCGGCCCGTACTCGGGCAGCACCAGCCCCGCGGGGGCTTCCTCGGTCGCGGACATGGCCGCGAGCCTAGCGGCGGCCTGAGCGCTTCCGGGCGGCGCGCCGCCGCGCCGCGCGCTTCGCGACCGCCCGCCGGTGCGCGGCTCGATGCGCCCGCCGCCGCGCGGCGCGCTTCGCGACCGCCCGCCGGTGCGCGGCGCGGTGCGCGGCCCGCC
>JBBQLH010000040.1:0-37345 GCA_038327685.1 Solirubrobacterales bacterium | reverse complement strand
CTCGGCGTTCGAGCGCGACCACCCTGAGTGGTCGCTGCGCCACTCGGTCGAGGACATCCTGCGCCAGATCCACGACGCGAACGTGGAGCACTGGGCCCCGGCGTGAACCTGTCGGTCGTCATCCCGGCCCACAACGAGGCGGAGGTCGTCGAGCCGACCCTGCGCGGGCTGATCGGCCAGCTCGGGCCGGAGGAGATCGACTACGAGATCGTCGTCGTCGACGACGCCTCCTCCGACGGGACGGGCGACGTGGTGGCGGGCGTGAGCGCGGAGGAGCCGCGCGTGCGCTGCGTGCGCAACGAGGCGCCCCACGGCTTCGGCTTCGCGGTCCGCAAGGGCCTGGAGGAGTTCCGCGGCGACGCGGTCGTGATCGTGATGGCCGACGGCTCCGACGACCCGCGCGACGTCGTCCTCTACTACCGCGTGCTCGAGGCGGGCTACGACTGCGCGTTCGGCTCGCGCTTCATGCCCGGCGCCGTCGTGCGCGACTACCCGCGGCTGAAGCTCGGGATCAACCGCATCGTCAACGCCGGCATCCGCGCCCTCTTCCGTCATGGCTACAACGACACCACGAACGCGTTCAAGGCCTATCGCCGCGAGGTCATCGAGAACGTCCGGCCGCTGCTCTCGCACCACTTCAACCTGACGGTCGAACTCCCGCTGAAGGCGATCACGCGCGGATTCTCCTACGCGATCGTCCCGACCTCCTGGACCAACCGCACGGCCGGGACCTCCAAGCTCCAGCTCAACGAGATGGGCTCGCGCTACCTGTTCATCGTGCTCTACGTGTTCCTCGAGTACCACCTCAGCCGCGGCGACTACCGGCGCGCCGGAGCCGTCGCGCCCGAGCGCCCCGTGACGCTGGCGGCGCCGGGCCACATCGCCGAGCACGAGGGACCGGTGCGCCGCCGCCTGAGCCGCCGCCGCACCCACCGCTGATGCTGCGCCCGAGCCCGCAGCTCCAGCGCCGCGTCTCCGTCGCCGTCTCGGTGATCGCGCTGGCCGCGGTCGCGTGGTGGGTCTCCCGGCAGGACGCGCCGAAGTTCCCGTCGAGCGTCAGCGGCTACCTGTGGCTGGTCGCCGCACTGGGGGTCTACTCGATCGCCCTGGGCGCCCGCGGCTGGCGCTGGCACCGGATCATGCGCCTGGCCGAGATCCCGCACCGGCGCCCCGACGCGTACCGGCTCACGCTCGTCGGCTACATGGGCAACAACGTGCTGCCCGCGCGCGGCGGCGAGGTGCTGCGGATCGCGATCCTCGGCTCGCGCTCGACGGCCAAGCGGCGCACGATCCTCGGCTCGATCCTCGCCGAGCGCATCCTCGACGCCGCCGTGCTCGCGGCGCTGTTCGCCGTGCTCACGTGGGCCGGTGTCGCGCACGCCCCCGCGGGCCAGTGGCCGGCGGCGGTCGCCGCCGTGGTGCTCGTGCTCGGAGGGATCGCCCTCGCGGGCTATCTCGCGCTGCGCCGCCGCGGGCGCTTCGAGCGCTTCAACGAGAAGGTGCGCCCGGTCACGCGCGCGCTCAAGGTCTTCGCGCACGCCGAGGGGCTGCTGCTAACCTTGCTGTCGGCCGTGATCTGGTGCTGCGAGGGCACCACGCTGCTGCTGGTCGGCCACGCGCTCGGCCTCGAGCTCCACTTCCTCGACTCGACGCTGATCATCGTGCTCGCGTCGCTGCTCGCCGCCATCCCGGCCGCGCCCGGGTACGCCGGCACGTTCGACGCGGGCCTCGTGCTCGGCCTCAACGCGGTCGGCGTGCACGGCGGCACCGCCGTCGGCTTCATCCTGCTCGCGCGCTTCGTGATGTTCGTGCCCGTCACGCTCGCCGGCCTCTTCATCCTGCTGCACAGCTATCGCGACTTCCGGCTCACGCGCCGGCCGGCGGAGCCGCGGGCGGAGCCGGCCGTCGAGCGCGAGCACCATCCGCCGCGCACCGTCACGTCGTCGCGGTAGCGAGCGCTCGTGGACGTCTGCACGATCATCGCGAAGAACTACCTCGGGCACGCCCGCGTGCTCGCGCGCTCGCTCGCCGAGCACGAGCCGGACGTCGGCTTCAAGGTCCTGATCATCGACGACCTCGAGGGCTACGTCGATCCCGAGGCCGAGCCGTTCGAGGTCGTCACCCCCGATCAGCTCGACATCGACGGCTTCGCCCGCATGGCCGTGATCTACAACGTGCTCGAGCTCTCGACCGCGGTCAAGCCGTGGCTGCTGCGCTGGATGCTCGCCAACGACCCCGAGGGCGCCGCGGTCTACCTCGATCCCGACATGCGCGTCTACGCGCCGCTGACGGAGATGTTCCAGGCCGTGCGCGACCACGGCCTCGTGCTCAACCCGCACAACATCGAGGCGATGCCGCGCGACGGCCACAAGCCCAACGAGCAGGACATCCTGGTCGCGGGCGTCTACAACCTCGGCTTCATCGGCATCGGCTCAGGCGACTTCGCCGACATGCTGCTCGACTGGTGGGGCGAGCGGCTCGAGCAGGACTGCATCATCGATCCGCAGCGCGGCTTCTTCGTCGACCAGCGCTGGATCGACCTCGTCCCGGGGATGGCGGAGTCCTTCCACGTGCTGCGCGACCCCGGCTTCAACGTCGCCTACTGGAACCTCGCGACGCGCGAGGTCTCAGAGCGCGACGGCGCCTGGTACGTCAAGGGCGACGTGCCGCTGCGGCTGTTCCACTTCAGCGGCTTCGACGCCGAGCGCCCGCACCTGCTCTCCAAGCACCAGGACCGCATCCGGCTCGGCGACCATCCCGACCTCGCGCGGCTGTGCAGCGCCTACGCCGAGGAGCTGATCACAAGCGGCGCGCGCGACGTGGCCGGCTGGCCCTACACCTACGACACGAGCGCGTCAGGGCTTCCGCTCGACCGCCTCGCGCGCCGGCTCTATCGCGACCTCATGATCGAGGGCTTCGACGCGTCGCTGTTCGAGACCGACGGCGAGGCGGCGTTCGCCGAGGCGGCCACGGCCCCGGCGCCGCTCGGCGGGGAGTTCGGCGTCACGCGCCACCTGGCCACGCTCTACGACCTGCGCGGGGACCTCCAGCACGCGTTCCCCGACCTCGGCAACCCGGCCGACGCCCGCGGGTTCCTCGACTGGGCGCACGTGATCGGGCGCACCGAGGTGCCGATCCCGGAGCGGTTGCTGCCGCCGCGCCCCGAGGTCGTGGTGAGCGCGCCGGAGAACGGCGCCGGCCCGTCGCCCTCGCCGTCGCCGTCACCGGCGGCGGACCCCGGCGCGCCGGCCGCCGAGCCCGGCGTCAACGTCGTCGGCTACCTCAACTCGGAGCTCGGGGTGGGTGAGGTCGCCCGCCAGGTGATCGAGGCGCTCGACGCGGTCGGCGTGCCCGCGCTGCCCGTCGGGCTGGAGGCGCCGCGCAGCCGCCAGGGCCACGCCTTCGCCCACGTCGGGACCTCGCGCGACGACTACCCCGTCAACCTCGTCTGCGTCAACGCCGACATGCTGCCCGCGCTGGCCGCGCAGGTCGGCGAGACGTTCTTCGAGGGTCGCCACACGATCGGCCTGTGGTGGTGGGAGGCGTCGGTGTTCCCCGAGCGCTGGCACGGCGCCTTCGAGCATGTGGACGAGGTGTGGGCGGGGTCGAAGTTCGTCGCCGAGGCGCTCGCCGCGGTCGCGCCCGTGCCCGTGATCCACATGCCGATGCCGGTCACGCTGCCGCCCGTGCTCACGCCCGACCGCGCCGCGGCGGGCCTGCCGGACGGCTTCCTGTTCCTGCTCGTCTACGACTTCAACTCCGTCTTCGAGCGCAAGAACCCGATGGGACTGCTCGAGGCGTTCCTGCGCGCGTTCCCGGACCCGGCCGAGGGCGCTCGCCTCGTGCTCAAGAGCATCAACGCCGAGCACCACCCGGAGGAGCACGAGCGGCTGCGCGTCGCCGCCGCCGGGCATCCGCACGTGCACCTGCTCGACTTCTACGCCTCGCCCCAGGAGAAGAACGGCCTGATCGCCGCCTGCGACTGCTACGCGTCGCTGCACCGCTCCGAGGGCTTCGGCATCACGATGGCCGAGGCGATGCTGCTCGGCAAGCCCGTGCTGGCCACCGGCTACTCGGGCAACGTCGACTTCATGAGCGCGGAGAACTCCTACCTCGTCGACTTCGAGATGGCGCCGATCGGGCCGGGGCACGATCCCTACCCGCCGGATGCGGAATGGGCCGAGCCCTCGCTCGATCACGCGGCGCAGCTGATGCGCGAGGTCTTCGACGACCGCGACGAGGCGCGCCGCCGCGGTGAGACCGGCGCCGCCGACATCCGGCGCGCCCATTCGCCGGTCGCCTCGGGCCAGGCGATGGCGCTGCGCCTCGGCCGGATCCGCGGCGAGCTGGCGCCGCGCGCCCGCTTCGACCCGACCTCGCTCGCCCGCCGCGACGCGGCCGGGGCGCAGGAGCTCGTCCAGGCCGGGGTCACCGCGCCCGCGTCAGGGCGGCTCGGGCGCCTGCGCCGTGCTCCGCGCTCCGCGGTCCTGCGCCTGATGAAGCCGCACACCGCCTACGCGCACCAGGTCGACCGCGGGATCACTGATGCGCTGATGCACCTCGGCCACGCCGTCGAGTCGCTCGAGGGCCAGACCGCGGAGCTCGCGCGCCGCCAGCGCGACAGCTCGGCGGTGGTCCTGCGCGAGCTGCGGACCGTGCAGCGGCGCCTGAATGCGCTCGAGGCGGGCGGGCCGACCGACGTGCTCGCCGCCCAGGTCGATGCGCTGCGCGCAACCGTCATCGAGCACGGCCGCACGCTCGGCGGCGTCGGCCTCACCGGCCCGCCGGAGGCCGACCGCGGCCTCGACCAGTACCCGGCCGCCCCGGCCGGCGAGCCGTGGACGCACGAGTACAACGCCGCGCACCGCCACTACGTCGCGCGCGAGCTCGAGGACGCCGAGCTGCTCGCCCGCTTCCGCGAGCGCGAGCCGCTGCCCGCCGGCCTCGGCACCGGCTTCGACGAGCGGGTCGTCGAGTTCCCCTGGCTCGCCGCCCAGCGGCTCGGCGGCCGCGTGCTCGACGCCGGCTCGACGCTCAACCACCTGCACGTGCTCGCGCGGCTGCGGCCGCGCGTCGACGACCTGCACATCGTCACGCTCGCCCCCGAGGCCGAGGCGTTCCCGCACCTCGGCATCTCCTACCTGTTCGCGGACCTGCGCGAGCTGCCGCTCGACGACGCGATCTACGACCGCGTGCTCTCGATCTCGACGCTCGAGCACGTCGGCACGGACACCACGTACTACGGCGGCGAGACCCGGGTCGCCGACGATCCCCAGCACGAGCTGCTGGCCGCCGTCGCCGAGCTGCGGCGCGTCCTGCGGCCGGGCGGCGACTGCTACATCACGGTCCCGGTCGGGCGCGGCGAGCGCTTCGAGTGGGTGCGCTCGCTGACGCCGGCGCAGGTGGACGAGATCGTCGAGGCGTTCGAGGCCGAGACGAGCGCGGTCGAGTTCTTCCGCTACGCCGACGGCGCCTGGCAGCGCTCGGACCGCGACGGCGTCGCCGGTGCGCACTACCGCGACCACTTCACGAGCAACGGGCTCGGCCCCGACGGCGTCGTCGCCGCCGAGGCGGTCGCATGCCTGCACCTCGTCAAGCCAAGCTAGGTGGCCGAGCTGATCGAGCTGCCGCTCAGCGCGGAGCCGCGCGTCTCGATCGTGATCGTCACCACGACCAACGCGACCGGCCTCGAGCGCTGCCTTCAGTCGCTGTCGGCGCAGGCCTCCGACGCGCTGCCGTTCGAGACGATCGTCGTTCTCAACGGCGCCGTGGACGACGTCCGCGAGCTGGCGACGCAGCGGCTGCGGGGCGCGACGGTGGTCGAGTCGCTCGTCAACCGCGGTTTCGCGGGCGGGTCGAACCTCGGTCGCGCGGCGGCCACGGGCGAGCTGCTCGTGATGCTCCACGACGACGCCGAGCCACGGCCGGGTTGGCTGGCGGAGCTGGTCCGCTGCGCGGACGAGCAGCCCGAGGCGGGTGCGGTGGGCGGCCGCGTCCTCCACCCGGACGGCACGCTGCAGCTCGCGGGCGCGGTGATCTGGCGCGACGGCTCGACCAGCTCGATGGGGGCGGCGCAGGGCGACTTCCGCGAGCGCCGAGCGGTCGACTACGCCGGCTCGTCCTTGCTGCTGGTGAGGGCGGCGACGTGGGACGCCGTCGGCGGGATGGACGAGGACCTCTTCCCCGCCTACTACGTCGATGCCGACCTTGCGATGGCGATCCGCGCCGGCGGCGAGGCTGTCTTGTACGAGCCGCGCGCCCAGATCCTGCACCACAAGAGCGCCAGCAGCACGCCGCGCGTGCGCACCTTCGCCAGCGCACGCAATCGCGTGCGCTTCTGTCGCAAATGGGAGCGCGAGCTCGGGGCCCACGAGCCGCGCGACGAGGGCCCAGAGGCGCTCGATCAGGCGATGCGGCGCGCGCGGGTTGAGGCCGAGCGCCTGGGCGGGCGCCGGGCGGCGCGAGCGCCGGCCGTCGCGCCGCCGTCAGCCGACCCGGCGGAGGCGGACCGTCGCTTCCTGCGGATGGACCGCGACCTGCGGGACGCCCTCGAGGCGCAGCTCACCGGGGAGGTCGAGACGCTCCACGAGGTGATCCGGCGCAAGGACGGAGAGCTTCGCCGCCAGGAGGAGGCGTTGCGCCGGGCGGCGGGGCCATAGCTCAGCCGTCGCGCAGCTCCCAGTCGAAGGGAATGACCCCGGCGTGTGGGTCGATCCGGAACTTGTCCGGATCGTCAGGGTCGTAGGGGCGTGTCGGGAAGTTGATGATCTGCGCCTGCGTCGTGTCCCAGTTGTGGCTCGCGTGCCAGACGCCCGGCGGGATCGAGACGAGTCCCTGGCTGCGGTCGCTGAAGTGCACCTGAACCAGGGCGCCTGCGGTCGGCGAGCTCTCGCGCCCGTCGAACAGCACGACGCGCACGCTGCCGCTCGCGACGAAGTAGCGGTCGGCCTGACGCTCGTGCATGCCCCAGCCCTTGATGCGCCCGGGGTTGAGCGTGACCTCATAGGCGTAGACAATCGGCTCGGCCCAGAACGGGTCGCGCGCGTCGAGCACGGCGGTCAGGCCGCCGCGATCGTCGACGTGCGACGTCAGGCGCTTGACGATCACGCCCCCGATCGACGGAGCCAGCAGCTCACCTCCGCTGTCGACCGTCCGAGCGTCGCGCCGAGCGGCCCGGGCGACGGCGGCGAGTACGTCGTCCCGGCTCACGGCGGCGAGCCTACCAACGGCCGGGTTTGACGCGGCTGTCAGGCTCGCACCATGGTCGCCGACGCTCGCACCAAGCGCCTGACGCTGATCGCCTGCGTGCTCGGCTCGGCGGTCGTGTTCGTCGACGGAACGGTCGTCAACGTGGCGCTGCCGTCGATCCGCGACGACCTCGACACCGGTCTCGCCGCGCAGCAGTGGATCGTCGAGGCGTACCTGCTGACGCTCGGCGCGCTGCTGCTGGTCGGCGGCTCGCTCGGTGACCTGCTCGGCCGGCGGCGGATGTTCGCGGTCGGGCTGGCCGGCTTCGCGGTCACCTCGCTGCTGTGCGCCGTCGCCCCGACGGCCGAGCTGCTCGTCGGCGCCCGCGCGCTGCAGGGGATCGCCGGCGCGGTGCTGGTGCCGTCCTCGCTGTCGGTCATCACCGCGACGTTCCCCGCGGAGGAGCGCGGCGCCGCGATCGGGACGTGGACGGCGTGGGCCGGCATCGCGATGGTGATCGGGCCGCTCGGCGGTGGGCTGCTCGTCGACAACGCGTCCTGGCGCTGGATCTTCGCCATCAACGTCCCGTTCGTGCTGGCGACGCTCGCGCTCGTGCGCGCGGCGGTGCCCGAGTCGATCGACGAGGAGTCCACCCACCGCATCGACTACCTCGGCGCGGCGCTCGTCGCGCTCGGCCTCGCCGGCCCTGTGTTCGCGCTGATCGAGCAGCCGAACTACGGCTTCGGCGACCCGGTCGTCGCCCTGCCGGGGCTGATCGGGCTCGCGCTGCTCGGCCTCTTCGTCCTCCACGAGCGCCGCTCGGACCATCCGATGCTGCCGCTCGAGCTGTTCCGCTCGCGCAACTTCGCGGTCGGCAACCTCGCCACGCTGCTGGTCTACGGCGGCCTGGGCGCCGCGACGTTCTTCGTGGCGATCTACCTGCAGCAGGTGGCGGGCTACACGGCGGTCGCGGCGGGCGTGACGCTGATGCCGATCACGCTGATCATGTTCGTGCTCTCGCGCCGCTTCGGCGCGCTGTCGGACCGCATCGGGCCGCGCGCGCTGATGGGCGTCGGGCCGCTCATCGGCGGCCTCGGGCTGATCTGGATGGGGCGCCTGGACACCCACGTCGACTACGTCAGCGAGCTGCTGCCCGGCGTGCTCGTCTTCGGGCTCGGGCTCTCGATGACGGTGGCGCCGCTCACTAACACCGTCCTGGGCGCCGTCCCGCAGCACAACGCGGGTGTGGCCAGCGGCGCCAACAACGCGATCTCGCGGATCGCGGGCCTGCTCGCGATCGCCGCGGTGGGCGCGGTGGTGGCCTCGCAGTTCGGCGGCGAGCTCGACCGCCGGGTGGCCGGGCGCGAGCTGTCCGCGACGGAGCGCGCGGCGATCCGCGATGTCAAGGACCGCCCGCTCTCGGGCGGCGTGGCCCGCGCGCCGGAGCTCGATCGCGCGGTCGAGGCCGCGTCCGTGCACGCCTTCCGCTGGGGTCTCGGCGTGGGCGGCGGCCTGATGATGCTGGGCGGCGTGATCTCACTCGTCGTGATCGTCAACCCGCGGCGCGCGGCGGCGGCGCAGCGGCGCCAGTCGCACGGCCCCGCCGCGCTGCAGGTCCCGTGCCCGGAGCGCCGACGCGAGGCCGAGGCTGCGGCCACGAGCTAACCTTGCCCGCCGCATGACGGCCATGAGCGGCGACGAGGACCTCCTCGGCGAGCACCAGTGGGGCAGCGGCACCGGGCCGGAGTTCATGGGGCCGCGGCACGCCTACCGGGAGAGCCTGATCCTCCGCCGCCTGCGGCGCGACGTCCCGCAGGGCCGCGTGCTCAACGCCGGCGCCGGCGCCGGCAGCCTCACCGCCTCGCTGCTCGACCGCGGCTACCGCGTGACGTCGGTGGACATGAGCGAGCCGTTCCTCGAGCGGCTGCGGGCGACCACGGCCGAGCGCGGCGGCGACGGCTCCGAGGTGGCGTGGGCCGACCTGACGCAGCTGCCCTTTCCCGACGGGAGCTTCGACGGGGTGGTCTGCGGCGAGGTGCTCGAGCACATCCCCGACGACGCCGCGGCGATCCGCGAGCTGCGCCGCGTGCTGCGCCCCGGCGGCGTCCTCGTCGCCACCGTCCCCGCCAACCCGTGGCGCTACGACTGGTTCGACAAATGGGTCGGCCACCTCCGGCGCTATACGCAGGAGGGCATGACGGGGCGCCTGAACGAGGCCGGCTTCGAGACGGTGGCGGTCGAGGGCTGGGGCTTCCCCGTCACCGGCCTCTACCACCGGCTCGCCTACCGCCGGCTGGTCCAGCGCCGGCTGCGCGCCCGCGGCCCGGCGGCCGAGTCGGAGGCGGCGGCCCGGCCCGGCCTGCCCGCGCGCCTGGCGCTGGGCGGCTTCCGGGCCGTCCTCGAGCTCGACTCACTCTTCATCGGCCGGTACCCCGGCTACTTCGGGCTCCTCGTCAGCGCGCGCGCGTGAGCGCCGCCCCTGCCGGTCGAGCAGCACCGCGACCGCGACGAACAGCAGCTCGGCGAGCGTGAGCACGAGCCGGATCCCGGTCGAGGCGGCGATCGCCACGCCGCCCGGCAGGTCGCGTGACAGCGCGAGCGCGAAGGCGCCCTCACGCACGCCCAGCCCGGACGGGAAGACGAACGCGAGCATCGAGATCACGAACGAGGCGAGGAACGACAGGCCGACGTAGACGAGCGGCCCCGCGCCCGGCGCCGCCGAGCGCACGACGAGCCCGACTCCGAGCGCGAGCAGCACCGCCGTGACGGCATACCAGGCGAGCAGCGCGGCGAGCTGGCGGCCTGTGAGCAGCACCTCGAGCGGCTCTCGCCCTATGCGCGCCAGCAGCCGGCGCGAGAGCGGCCCGAACAGCCGCGGGTGCAGGACGACGAGGCCGAGCGGGACGACGGCCACGAGCCAACTCGCCGGTCCGACGGTGCCCGCGCCGTAGGCCGCGATCAGGATCACCCCGCCGACCGCGACGGCGCCGAGGCTCAGCGCCTGCTCGTACACGCTGGCCGCAAACGAGACGCGCCGCGGAATCCCCGCCTCGCGGCCGAGCACGAGCCGGCTGGCGACCATCAGCACGTTGCCGGGGACGTAGCGCCCGAGGATCGAGCGCGCCCACACCGCCACGAAGCGCCGCCGCGGCACGCGCCGGCCGGCGAGCTGCTCGAGGATCAGCACGTAGCCGAGCGCGCTGGTCAGGTACATGCCGACGAGCGCCGCGAAGCCGGCGCCGGCCTCCGCGGGCCTGAAGCGCCAGTCGTAGCGCGTGACGCGGTCCCAGCCCTTGACGACCGCGAGCACGAGGAAGGCGAGGATCAGCAGCCCGGCCGCGAGCCCGAGCGCCCGCCGGCGCCCGGAGAGCCGCCCCTCTCGTTCGGGTTCAGCCGCCAAGGCCCAGGCCCGTGCCGCGCTCGAGCGCCGCGAGGAAGTCGCGCGCGACCACCCGCTGGCTCGCGACGTCGAGGAAGCGCTCGCGGGCCGCCGCGCCGAGGTGCGCGCGCAGGCCGGCGTCCGCGTCGAGCCGCCGCATCGCCGCCGCGAGCGCGGCCGCGTCGCCGGCGGGCACGAGCAGCGCGGTGCGCTCGTGCTCGAGTACCTCGCGCGCGGCCGGGGTGTCGGCGGTGATCACCGGCCGGCCGACCGCCATCGCGTGGTAGACCTTGTTCGGCACCACCCGGGCCGCCTTCTCGCTGCGCCCGAAGACGCCGAGGCAGATCCCCGCGCGGGCGACCTCCTCGCCGAGGTGCTCGTACTCGATCCACGGCACGTGCTCGAACCCCGGCGGGCGGTCGCGGTGCAACTCCTCCGCGAGCCAGTCGCCGAGCTGCCCGTCCCCGACCAGGCGCACCGGCGGCGTGCCCGGCATGCGCGCCGCCGCGAGCAGCGTGTCGAGGCCGTGCAGAGGCGAGAGCTTGCCGTAGAAGAGCGTGCGCGGCCAGCCCTCCGGCGGCGGCGCCGGCTTGAACACCGCGGCCTCGGCGCCGACCCGGGCGACGCCGAGCCGGTGCGGCGCGACGCCGAAGCGCTGCGCGTAGAAGCGGGCGTGGGCGTCGGTGTCGGCGATCACCACGTCCGCGCAGCGCAGCGTCACCGTGTCGAGGCCCCGCAGCGCGCCGCCGATCGCCGGTCCGACCCGCGCGCGGTCGCCCGCGAGCGTGTCGGACATCGAGATCAGCGCGTCGGCGACGAGCGGGACGCGGCGCCCGCGCGCGAAGGCCCAGGCCGGGAGCGCATCGGGCATGTAGGGATAGCCGGCCACGATCGCGTCGACGCCGCGCAGCCGCCGCTGCTCGAGTGCGATCCCGCCCCACGCCGAGCCGAGCCGCCCGGCGAGCGCGGGGAGGCCCGACGGCGACAGGAACGTGCCGGCCTTGTGGCGCGTCAGCTCCCACAGCGGCCGGTGGCACTCGAGCACCTCGACGCCGAGCTCGCGCAGCCCGGCCATCAGCACGCGCGTACGGGTGTAGTCGCGCTCGTAGGTCCCGAGCCAGAGCAGGCGCATCTGCGCTAACGCACGGCGACGCGGGTGAGCGCGAGCAGCGGCGCGAGGCTCCCGGCGCCGTCGAGCACGGGCCTGCCTGGGTCGAGCGTGACGCGCGCCGTCGCGCCCGCCGGCACCGCGACGCGGTAGGTGACGTCGCGCCGGGCCTTGGCGGGCAGCCGGAGCTGCCGGGTCGGGTTGCCGTCCGACGCGATGACTGCGGTGCGGGCGCGCTTGAGCGCGGTGAGCCTGAGCGCGAGCCGCGCGACGACCGGCTGCGCGCCGCGGTTGGCGACGATCAGCTCGACCCGGCCCGCGATGTAGTCGGAGGGCGGCGAGCCGGGGGGTGGCGTGATCCAGAAGCGCCCGCCCTGCGGCCCCGTCCCGATCGGCGGCGACGGGGCGAGCGCGTACGGGGTCACGTCGAGCGCCGGCGCGGCCTGGATGCGGTACGGCGGCCGCTCCCACACGGTGCGGCGGTGAGCGGGGAACGCCGAGGGCGCGTCGCTCACCACGACCTCGTTCCAGGGCCGCGCCGGCCGCCACGGCTGCGCGCCGCCGCCCGTGTAGTAGGAGAACGTGGAGCCGAGCCCGTCGAACTTCCGCCGCTGGAAGGCCGCCGCGACGTAGCCCGTGGTCTGGCGCAGCTGGAAGGAGGGCGGGTTCTCCGCCGCGCCCTCGACCAGCACGACGTCCTTGACCGGGAGCGCCTCGAGCGCGGCGATGAGCGAGTTGTCGGACTCGCGGAAGCCCTGGGCGCCGTCCCGCTGGCGCTGGAGCATCTGGGCCGTCACCGGCACCCACAGCGCCGCGCAGATCCCGGCGGCGGCGAGCCGCCCGGCGCGCCAGCGCGCCGACGGGCTCGACAGCGCGAGCATCAGCAGCCCCGCCAGCAGCGCGCCACCCGAGATCAGCGCCTTGTACGCGCCGTAGCCGTAGTCGTCGCCGAACTTGTACTTCAGGTAGGTCAGGATCGTGATGGCGCCGACGCCCAGGCCGAGCGCGAGCATGAGCCGACGCTCCTGCCGCGCCATCGTCAGCACGCTCGTGCCTCCGAGCGCGGCGGCGCCCAGGAGCATGGTGAGGACCGGCACGAGCTGCCAGTTGGTCAGGCCGGCCCCGAAGGGCGCGAAGGAGAACTGCGACGCCCCGCCGAGCACGATCGCGAGGTCCTGCTGGGACTGGAAGAGGGGGAAGCTCTGGTTCGATACGAGGAGGCCGCTGAACAGGACGACCGACTCGTAGCCGCGCGCGAGCTCGACCGGCGCGAGGACGAGCAGCGCGAGGCCGAGGCCGACCATCGCCACCAGCGCGGGCGCGACGAAGCGCAGCCGGCGCGGCACGCGGCGCGCGATCGCGGCCGGAACGTGGCGCGCGCCGGCGAGCACGAGCAGCAGCGCCGGGGGCCCGAACCACGGCGCGAGCGGCGGGTAGACGCCGACCATCGCTCCCAGCCCGATCGCGCCCAGCGCGGCGCTCCCGATCGCCGGGCGCAGGAGGAAGGCCGCGGCTGCCGCCATCGCGAACGGCCACAGCGAGATGCTGACGAGCTGGGTCAGGTAGTTCTCGACGAGCGGCAGGACGAAGGCGGGTGAGGCGACCGCCGTCGCGAGCGCCAGCGCCTGCCAGGCCTTGGTGCGGCGCTCCGTGATCACGGCCTGCAGGGAGGCCCAGCCGGACAGCGCGATCGGCGCCGCCAGCGCGGCGACCGGCAGCGCGACCTGGTAGGTCCGGCGGCCGGTCAGGGTCGAGACGAGCGTGATCAGGTACTCGTAGCCCGCGCCGAGCTCGTGCGGGAGGACGGAGTAGGTCCCGATCGGCCGGTCGATGGCGGCCGGGCGGCTGGAGTCGATCAGCGGGTTGTCGATCAGCCACTCCGAGTAGACCGAGCGTGCCCACCCGTCCGCGATGCCCGAGGCGATCGTGGTCGGGAAGCCGAGCGAGAAGACCGGGATCAGCAGCAGCATGCCCGCGGCGGCGCCGAGCAGGAGCACGAGCCACTCTCCGGCCGAGAGCGCGAGCGCGCCGCGCAGCTCCTGCCGGACCGGCCCCCGTTCGGTGCGCGCGAGCCGCCGCCAGACGCCCAGCGCGAACAGGATCACGACCGCGAAGCCGACGAGGATCGCCGCCGTGGCCCCCGGGAGGAAGAAGCCGAAGGCGAACGCGAGCACGATGATCACCGCCGCGCCGGCTGCGGGCGCGGCGGGGGTCAGCCAGCGGCCCTGCGGCTGCACCAGCGCAGTGACCGCGACGCCGGCGACAAGGCAGAGCGCAAGGCCCAAGAGGTAGATCATTGAGGTGGCGAGCATGCGTCGACCCGGCTTGGGCGGCGTCGAGGATAGTCACCGTGCCCGGCGCGTCTCCTACCCTGTACGAGCAGATGGCTGATCTGGGAACCATCAGCGCGCGCCCGCGCGACGACGACGCGCTCGCCCATGACGGCGGCCACGACGCCGTCGTGGGGATCAGCGTGATCATGCCCGCCTTCAACGAGGGGCCCAACCTCGCGCAGGTCGTCCCGCGCACCGCCGAGGTGCTCCGCGGGATCCGCGAGGACTTCGAGATCCTCGTGGTCGACGATGGCAGCACGGACGGGACGGCCGAGATCATGGAGGAGCTCGCCAAGCACCACGACCAGCTGCGCCTCCTGCGCCTGCGGCGCAACTACGGCAAGTCGACGGCGCTGCAGGCCGGCTTCGACCGCGCCCGCGGCGAGGTCGTCGTGCTCATGGACGCCGACGGGCAGGACCGCCCCGAGGAGATCCCGAAGCTCCTGCTCGGGCTCGAGGGCGGCCTCGACCTTGCCACGGGGCGGCGCGTGCGCCGCAACGACCGCGTCGTCAAGCGCCACACCTCGCGGCTCTACAACCGCGTGACCGCCAAGGTGACCGGTATCGAGGGTGAGGACTTCAACAGCGGGCTCAAGGCCATGCGGCGCGAGGTCATGAACCCGCTCGTGCTCTACGGCGAGCTGCACCGCTACATCCCGGTGCTCGCGCAGTGGAACGGGTTCAAGGTCGGCGAGATCAATGTCGACCACGCCGCGCGCCTGCACGGCAGCTCCAAGTTCGGTCGCGCGCGCTTCTGGCGCGGCTTCCTCGACCTGCTCACGGTCAAGTTCATCACCACCTACACCGGCCGGCCCTTCCACCTGTTCGGCGGGCTCGGCATGGCCTTCGGCTTCGTCGGCGGCGCCCTGCTGGCCTGGATGTTCGTGCTCAAGCTGATGGGCCGCGGGATCGGCGACCGGCCGGCGCTCATCATCGGCGTCTTCCTCGCCGTCGTCGGCGTGCAGCTGATCACGCTCGGGCTGCTCGCGGAACTGATCGTGCACTTCCGGCGCGATCGCGAGCCGGACCTCTTCGTCGACGCCGACGGTCACCGCTGACAGGCGCCCGATGCGCCGCCGTATCCCCACGCTCACCCCGCGCGCCTACCAGCGCGTCGCCGAGGTCGCCCTCGCGGCGCTCACGCTGATCGTGTTCACGGGCGCGGCGGTGCGCCTCACCGGCTCCGGGCTCGGCTGCCCGGACTGGCCGAAGTGCTTCGGCGGCGTCGCGCCGCCGCTCGAGACGCACGCCTGGATCGAGTACGGCAACCGCCTCATCTCGGGCCTCGTCGGGCTCGCCGCGGTCGCGGCGGGCGCCCTCGCGTGGCGGCGACGGCCATTCCGCCGCGACCTCGCGCGGCTCGGCGTGCTGCTGCCGCTGGGCGTCGTCGCCCAGGCCGTGCTCGGCGGCTTCACCGTCCGCAACCACCTCGCGCCGGGCTTCGTCATGGGGCACTTCGCGCTCTCGATGGTGATCCTCGTGGCCGCCGCGGCGCTCGCGTGGCGCGCGCGCCATGAGCCGGGCGAGCAGCCACGGGGGCTCGAGCGCGGCAGCGTGTGGGCGGTGCGCGCGCTGCTGCCGATCGGCGCGCTGGCGATCTTCCTCGGTACCGCGGCGACCGCCGCCGGGCCTCATGCCGGCGGGGCGGGCACCGGCGACACGATCGACCGGCTCGAGTGGAAGGGGAGCGCCACGCTCTCCTGGGCGATCCACCGGCACGCGAGCGTCGCGACCGTGCTCGGCCTCGCGGTCGTCGGGGTCTACCTGCTGCTGCGCCGGCGCCGGGCGCCCGCCGACGTGCTGCGCCCGGTGGCCGTGACGGCGGTGCTGCTCGCGGCGCAGGGCACCGTCGGCGCGATCCAGTACGCGCTCGAGGTACCCGCCGAGATCGTCTGGGTGCACGTCGCGCTGGCGGCGCTCACCTGGCTCGGCCTGCTGTGGTCGACCGCCGCGGCGGGCCGCCCGGTCCCGGCGTCAGCGCCGCTTCCAGCCGCCGCCGAAGAAGCGGCTGAGCCGTCCGCCGCCCACGTTGGCGCGGTACTCGGGGGCTCCCGGCGCGTAGTCCGTTAGCGCGGCGGCCTCCCCGGCGTCGATCGTGAGCGTGACGCGGCGCTCGGTGATCCGGGCGACCTCCGGCGCGTCGACCCACAGCTGTCGAGCGCCCGCGGTCATGACGATGCCGTCGAAGATGTGCTCCTTCGGGTTGTCGATCGCGCGTTCGACCGTGCCGAGCTCCTGATCGTCGGAGGAGAAGATCGGCGTCCCGCGCTGGAGCGCCTGGTAGGAGATCGGGTCGCCGTGGTCGTCGGTCATCGCGAGCGAGGAGACTATGAGACCTCCTGCAGGCGCCCGGTGTCGACGTCGTAGATGAAGCCGCGGATCGAGTCCTTGCGGGGGACGAACGGGCTCGCCTCGATGCGCGCCTTCGACTGCCGGACGTCCTCCTCGAGGTCCGCGAAGGACTCGGCCGCCCACTGCGGCTTGATGCCCGTCTCCTCCTGGATCTGACGGCGGAAGTCGTCGTCCTGGAACGTGAGCATGCCGCAGTCGGTGTGGTGGATGAGAATGATCTCCTCGGTCCCCAGCAGCCGCTGCGAGATCGCCAGCGAGCGGATCTCGTCGTCGGTGATGACGCCACCCGCATTGCGGATCACGTGCGCGTCGCCCTCCTCGAGGCCGAGCAGGTAGGAGGGGTTGAGCCGCGCGTCCATGCACGCGACGACGGCGACCTTGCGCGCCGGCGGCAGCGGCAGCCCGCCCTTGTCGAACTTCTCCGCGTACGCCTCGTTGTTCTTGAGCAGTTCGTCGGTCTGGCTCATGCGTGTCCCTCTCTACCGGTGTTGGGAAAACCTGATCCGTTTTATACCGATTGGGTGACGCCGGCCTCTGCGTACCCTCCGAGCATGATCGACGAGGCCGACGAGCTCTACGGGCTGCCCGACGCCGAGTTCACGCCCGCGCGCGACGCCCTGGCGAAGCGGCTCCGCGGCGAGAAGCGCCGCGAGGAGGCGGACGCGGTGAAGGCGCTGCGGCGCCCGAGCGTGGCGGCCGCCGCGATCAACCGAGCGGTGCGCGAGCACGGCGCCGACGACCTGCTGGCGGCGGGCGAGGCGCTGCGCGACGCCCACGAGGCGCTGCTCTCGGGGTCTGGCGACGCCGCCGCCGTGCGGGACGCGACGGCGCGCGAGCGCGAGGCGGTGCGCGACTTCGCTGCGCTTGCCCTCGGCGAGGGCGCCTCGGCGAGCACCGAGGAGAAGGTCCGCTCCACGCTCCACGCCGCCTCCGTCGACGACGACGTCCGCGAACTGCTCGTCGCCGGGCGCGTGGAGCGCGACGCCGAGGCCGGCGCGGACCCGGTGGCGCTGCTCGCGGGTGGCTCGGGCGGTGGTGGCGCGCGCGGGCGGTCGCGGTCGGCCGGCGTAAAACGGCAGCAGGTGAAGGAGGGTGGGTCCGGCGGCGCCAAAGCGGATCGCTCCGGTGGTGGCAAGTCCGGCGGCTCCACCAAGCCGGCTCGCCCCGGTGGCGGCTCACGCGGGCGGTCGCGGCCGTCGGACGCGGAACGGCGGCGGGCGAAGACGGCTGAACGCGCGCAAGAGGCGGCCAGCCGCGCCGTGACCGCTGAGGCGGAGGCCGAGGAGGCCGCGGAGCGCGCCCGCTCCACGCTGGCCGAGGCCGAGGAGGCCGCGCGGAAGGCGCGCGCCGTCGTCGAGGACCTCGAGGGCCACGAACGGGCAGGGCGGCGCGCGGTCAAGGAGGCCGAGGCCGAAGCCGAGCGCCGCCGCACCGAGGCCCGCCGCGCGGTCAAGACCGCCGAGTCCCGGACCTAGCCGCGACGAATGTCAGCTCGACCACCCCATAGGGGGTCGAGATGACACTCGTGGACTCACTCCGGCGGTTCCGGCTTCTCCTCTTCGGGCTCGGCGTCCTCCGGCTCCTCGGACGAGTGTTCGTCCTCCACCCGCTCGTCGTGTCGCCGCAGCGCCTCGCGGGTCTCCTCGATGTCGGGTCGCCGGCGTTGCGGAGGCACGAGACTCAGCCGCCGACGCGGACGACGGTTCGCCCGACGCCCTTGCCGGCCAGGACGTCGTCGAGGAACTTGTCGACGTCGTCGAGCTCGATCTCGCGGGTGATGCTCTCGTCGAGGCCGTTCGGGCGCAGGTCGTTCGCCAGTCGATCCCAGACCGCGAGGCGGATGTCGCTCGGAGTGCTCACGGAGTCGACGCCGAGCAGCGAGACCGCGCGCAGGATGAACGGGAAGACGGTCGTCTCGAGCGACGTCCCGCCGGTCAGGCCGCTCGCCGCCACGGCGCCGCCGTAGCGGGTCGTCCGCAGCGCGTAGGCCAGCGACGTCCCGCCGACCGGGTCGACGACCGCCGCCCAGCGCTCGGACTCCATCGGCCGCTTCGACTCCCCCGAGGTCTCCTCGCGCGAGAGGACCTCGCCGGCGCCGAGCTCGCGCAGCCAGTCGGCCTCGTCGGGCTTGCCCGTCGCCGCCGCGACCTCGAACCCGCGCGCGGCGAGGATGCCGACCGCGGTCGAGCCGACGCCGCCCGAGGCACCGAGCACGAGCACCGGGCCGTCCTCGGGCTTCACGCCGTGCTCCTCGAGCCGCTGGACCGACAGCCCCGCGGTGAAGCCGGCCGTGCCGAGGGCCATCGCCTGGCGCGCGGTCAGCCCGTCCGGGAGCGGGATGACCCAGTCACCGGGCACGCGCGCGTACTCCGCGAAGCCGCCGTGGTGCGCGACGCCGAGGTCATGGCCGTGGACGATCACCTCGTCGCCCTCGCCCTCGCCCGAAACGACGGTGCCGGCCAGGTCGACGCCCGGGACCAGCGGCGAGATCTGCGCGACCCGGCCCTTCGGCGAGACCGCGAGCGCGTCCTTGTAGTTGACGCTCGACCAGTCGACGCGGACGACGACGTCGCCCTCGGGGAGGTCGTCTCCGTTGAGCTCGCGCAGCTCGCGCGCGACGTCGTCGTCGCTCTTCTCCGCAACCAGCGCGCGGAAGGAATCCGGTACTGCTCCCACGTCCGGCACCCTAGCGCCGGAGGCGTCAGCTCGCGGCGCCGCCCCCGGTGTCGGCCGGTGCCGGATAACCCTTGTACGGCACGCGCTTGTTGACCTCGAGCAGGTCCTCCGGCCCGAGGCGGCTCTCCAGAGCGCCCTTGAGCGGCGTCTCCAGCTTCTTCTCGTACGCCTCGGCGACCTTGTCGAAGCCCTCTTGGTCGTGGGAGAAGGGCAGGAAGGTCCGGCTGATCTGCTCGATGTCCGTATGCGCGCCGTTGATCGCCGGGTCGAGGAGCTCCACCGTCTCCTCGGGCGTGCTGCGGGCGAGCAGCTGCCCGAAGGCGCGGTTGCCGATCTTGCGCTGGAGAGCCAGTGCGGCGGGCACCCGCGCTTGCGCGCCGCGCTGGGCGGCGGTGTCCGGTGCCTTGTCCTGGGCGTGCTCGCGCTCGTGCACTCGATGCCTCGAGACGGACTCTGCCGCACCGCGTGGTGAAAGGCAACTCCCGAAACGGACTCCCGAGTCCGGTTCGCTAGCCTAAAGGCGCGATGCCCGAGCCCCGCCCGCACCCCATGCGCAGTCTCTTCATCCTCTCGCTCTCCGCGCTGGCCTTCGCGCTGGCGCAGACGATGCTGATCCCAGCCCTCACGGATCTCGCCAAGTCGCTGCACACCGACGCCAGCGGCGTCGCCTGGACGATCACCGGCTACCTGCTCTCCGCCGCGGTCTGCACGCCGATCTTCGGCCGCCTCGGCGACATGTTCGGCAAGCGCCGGCTGCTCGTCGTCGCGCTCGGGCTGTTCGCGGCGGGCTCGGTCGTGTCGGCGCTCGGCACCGGCCTCGAGGTCGTCGTCCTCGGCCGCGTCCTGCAGGGCGCCGGCGGCGGTATCTTCCCGCTCTGCTTCGGGATCATCCGCGACGAGTTCCCGCGCGAGAGGGTCGCGAGCAGCATCGGCCTGATCTCCGCCACGTTCGGGATCGGCGGCGGCGCGGGCCTGATCCTCGGCGGCCTCATCACCGACCACGCCTCCTACCACTGGATCTTCTGGCTCGGCGCGATCACCGCCGTCTCCGCCGCGATCATGACCGAGCTGTTCGTCCCGGAGTCGCCGGTCCGCACGCCCGGCCGCGTCGACGTCCGCGGGGCGTTCGTGCTCGCGGTCGGGCTCGCCGCCCCGCTGCTCGCGATCTCGAGGGCGAACGAGTGGGGCTGGCTCGACGGTCGCACGCTCGGCCTGTTCGTCTTCGGCCTCGTCGTCCTCGCCGGCTGGGTGATGCTCCAGCGCCGGACCGACGAGCCGCTGGTCGACGTCGAGACGCTCGTCATGCCGCCCGTGCTGATGACCAACATCGCGACGCTGCTGGTCGGCTTCGGCATGTTCGGCTCGTTCATCCTGATCCCGCAGCTCGTCGAGGCGCCGACGTCGACGAGCTACGGCTTCGGCCTGACCGCCACCGGCGCGGGCCTGCTGATGCTCCCGGGCGCGCTCGTCATGCTCGTCGCGGGGCCGCTCTCCGGCGTCCTCGGCACCCGTCACGGCAGCCGCGTGCCGCTCACGCTCGGCGCCGCCACCACCTCCTTCGGGCTGCTGATGATGGCGCTCGCCCACGGCAGCCAGGGCCTCATGGTGACCTGGAACATCGTGATGTCGATCGGCATCGGGCTCGCCTTCGCCGCGATGCCGAACCTGATCATGGAGGCGGTCCCGCCCGAGGAGACCGGCCAGGCGACGGGCGTCAACACGCTCGTGCGCTCCGTCGGCGCGTCGCTCGGCGCGCAGGTCACCGCGTCGGTCCTCGCCGGGAGCGCGGTCGGGGCCGGGCTGCCGACCAACGGCGGCTACACCGAGGCCTTCCTGGTCGGCTGCGGGGTCGCGCTCGCCGCCGCGGCGACAGCGGCGCTGATCCCCAGCCGCAGCGGCCGCATGGCCCACGCCGCTCCCGCCACCCAGGCCGCCTGACCATGGTCGTCCCGGTCGTCCCAGCCGGCCGCACGCGGGCCGACGCGGTCCGCAACCGGGCGCGGGTGATCGCCGCCGCCGCCGAGGTGTTCGCGGAGAAGGGCGACGACGCGGTGATACCCGAGATCGCCGCACGCGCGGGCGTCGGCAAGGGCACGGTCTATCGGTGCTTCCCCACCAAGGACCACCTCGTCGCCGCGGTGGCGAGCGAGCGCGTGCGCTGGTTCGAGCGCGAGGCGCGCGCGGCGGCGGCCGACGCCGATCCGTGGGCGGCCTTCGCCGCCTTCATGGCGGACGTCGCCGACGCCCACTGCCGCGACCGCGGGATGGTCGCCTCGATGTCGCAGGGGATCGAGGAGCCCGAGCTGCTCGCGGCCCGCGCCGCCGCCCATGACGCCCTGCGCGAGCTGATGGACCGCGCGATCGCGCAAGGAGCGATGCGCCCCGACGCCGACCCGGGCGACCTGAAGATCCTGCTCGGCGGCATCGCCCGCTCGCTCGCCGCCGCGGAGGAGCGCGACGCCGCGGTCTGGCGGCGCTCCGCCCTGCTGATCGTGGATGCGTTCCGGGCCTAGTGGTCGAGGGCGGCGAGACGGTACGGCTCACGCGCCGCTGGCGCTTCAGCGCCAGGGGCGCGCCCAACGGCTTGAAGGTCTACGCGGCCGAGCCGAGCTGATCGCCGGACATCGCGCCGGCGGCCGGCTCTGAGCGCATGATCGCGAGCGCCGCGGTGTCGTCGGACTGCTCGCCCGTCTCGAAGTCGGCGAGGCCGTCGGCGATCCGGCGCAGCGCGTCCTCGGCGTCGCGCGACTCCGCGAGCGCCGCGCGCAGGCGCTCGTCGCCGTAGCGGTCCTCGGCGCCGGTCGCGTCCGTCACGCCGTCGGTGTAGAGCACGAGCACGTCGCCCGGCTCGAGGGTCGTGGTCGAGCGTGCCCAACCACCCTCCGGCCAGGCGCCGAGCATCGTGCCCCAGCCGCCGACCGCCTCCGCGGCCCCGGCCTGGCGCACCGCGTAGGGCAGCGGGTGACCGGCGCACACGATCGTCGCCTCCGCGGCCCGGCCGCGAGCCCGCAGGTGCACGCAGCAGAGCGTGCACATGGCCCGGCCGGGACGGTCGCAGAGCTGCCGGTTGAGGTAGGCGACGGCATCGAGCGGATCGTCGTGCAGCTGCGCCGAGGTGCGGAAGACGTGGCGCGCGAAGGCGGTGAGCGCCGCCGCCTGCGCGCCGCGGCCCGCGACGTCGCCGACGACCGCGACCCAGCCGTCGCGCACCGCGAAGGCGTCGTAAAAGTCGCCGCCGACCCAATTCTCCTCGCCCGCCGGCCGGTACAGGGCCGATAGCTCGAAGCCAGGGATCTCGGGCAGCCCCGGCGGGAGCAGGGCGCGCTGGAGCGTGTGCGCGATCACCGTGCGCTCGGTGTACAGGCGGGCGTTCTCGATCGCGATCCCCGCACGCCGCCCGAGCTCCTCGCACAGCTCGAGGTCGGCCTCGGTGAACGCCCGGCCCGACTCCGCGTTGACGAGCGAGACGACGCCGATCGGCCTGCCGGACGCCGCCGTCATCGGGACGACGATGCCCGATCGGATGCCGATGCTGCGGATGAGCTCGAGATGCTCGTCATCCACGACCGCCTGCTCGAGCAGCTCGTCGGGGATCTCCGGGATCAGCTGCGACATCCCGTCGCGGAGCACCTGAGCCGCGCCCCCGGGGTCGCCCACGCGGCTCGGGTAGCGCTCGCCGAGACGGCGCGCGAAGGCGACCTTCTCCGGGTCGCTGTGCGCGACGGCGACCTGCTCGATTAGCCCGTGGCGGTCGGGGATGCTCACGCCGCACCAGTCCGCCAGCTCCGGGACGGCGAGCTCCGCGACCTCCTGCAGCGTGCCCTCGTAGTTGAGCGAGGACGAGAGCGCGGCGCCGGCGCGCGCCAGCAGTCTCTGGGCGAGCTCCGCCCGCCGCTGCTCCGTGACGTCCTCGATCACGGTCACCAGCAGCTGGATCTCGCCGCGGCCGTCGCGGACGCCGCGCGAGCTGTTCAGCCGCCAGCGCTCCTCCCCCGTCACGCGATTGATGACCCGCAGCCTGTGCGGCGGCACTTCCTCGCCGCTGAGCACACGCCGCGAGGGATAGCGCTCCGGCGTCAGCGGCGTGCCGTCCTCGTTGTAGTAGTCGGCGAGCCCGTCCTGCTGCGTCGGGTTCGCACCCAGCAGCGCGTCGACGGAGGGGAAACCGAGCGTCTCGGCAGCGGCCTCGTTGGCGTAGACGAGCCGCTGGTCGCGATCCTGGAGCACGACCGCCTCGGCGAGGTTGCTGAGCGCCGCGATCAGCTGTCCGCCGAGCGTCTCGGCGCGCGCCGCGTCTTCGCGCGTGCGCGCGGCGAGGATCGAGAAGGTCCCGCCGACGATGACGATCGCGGCGCGGACCGCGTAGCCGGCGTCGCCGAAGTTGTCGTTCCAGATCCCGCTCAGCAGTGCGCTCGCCACGGACGCCGCGGCGACCAGGGCCGTCTGGCTCACGCCGGCGAACATCGCCGCGATGAACGGCGCCACCACGACGGTCGACGAGATGACCTCGCTCCATGACGCGTCGAGGATCGTCAGCCCGACGATGGCGGCGAGCGCGATCCCCGTGGCCATCCAGCGCCGCCCTGGGTGCTCGGCGGCGCCGAGGCGGGCGGACGCCGCGCGGAGGTCGCTCACGAGGCGGCGGCGGCCGGGTCGTCGACGACGGTCAGCCGCGGTGTGAGGCCGATCATGTCGAACAACCGGTGCACGTGGTCGGGCGCGCGCGTGATCGCGAACTGCGTCCCGTCGTCGGAGGCGGCCTGCTGCGCCTCGATGACGACCGCCAGCCCCTGCGTGTCCATGAAGTCGACGTCGCGGAGGTCGAGCACCACCGTCCGCGCGCGCTCGAACGCGGCGCGCAGATCAGCCCGCACGGCGTCCGCGGTCGCGAGGTCGATCTCGCCGCGCACGGCGACGATCTCGGCTGACCCCTCCGAATGCACGGCGACGCTGAACTCCGAGCCGGGAATGCGGCGATCATATTGGCGCGCCTGACGCGATGCCGAGGTTCGGCCATACTTGGCCCTGCGTTATGCCGGTGCTGGAGCAGCTCGAGCATCCGATCGTTCAGGCGCCGCTCGCGGGCGGACCCTCGACGCCTGCGCTCGCCGCGGCGGTCTCCGAGGCCGGCGGCCTCGGCTTTCTGGCGGCCGGGTACAAGCCGGTCGACCGCGTTCGCGCGGACGTCGCGACGCTGCGCGGGCTGACGGCCCGGCCGTTCGGGCTCAATGTCTTCGCGCCGCCTGGGGCCGCGGCCGACGGGGCCGTGGTCAGCGCCTACGCCGAGGCGCTTCAGGCTGAGAGCGAGCGCCGTGGCGTCGCGCTCGGGCAACCGCGCCGCGACGACGACGGGTGGGAGGAGAAGCTCGCGCTGGCGGTCGCCGAAGCGGTACCCGTGGTCTCGTTCACGTTCGGCTGCCCGGCGCCCGCGGTGGTCGAGCGGTTGCGGGCCGCCGGGTGCGAGGCATGGGTCACCGTGACGACACCGGCGGAGGCGCGCCTCGCGCGCGACGCGGGCGCGCAAGCGCTCGTGGTCCAAGGGGCAGAGGCGGGCGGGCATCGCGGCGGCTTCGATGACGACGTGGGCTCGGAGCTCGGCCTGCTCGCCGCGCTGCAGTTGATCGGGTCGGCCGTGGAGCTGCCGCTGGTCGCCACGGGCGGGTTGTCCACCGGCCGCTCGATCGCCGCCGTCCTGGCCGCGGGCGCGGCGGCTGCGCAGCTCGGGACCGCGTTCATGCGCACACCGGAGGCGGGCACCTCGCCGGCGCATCGCGCGGCGCTCGCCTCCGGGGAGCCGACCGCCCTCACCCGCGCGTTCACCGGTCGCACCGCGCGCGGCGTCGTCAATCGCTTCCTGCGCGAGCACACCCGCGATGCTCCCGCCGCCTACCCGGAGGTCCACCACCTCACCGCGCCGCTGCGCGCCGCGGCCCGCGACGAGGGCGACGCGGACGGCTTCCACCTGTGGGCCGGCCAGGCCCACGCGCTGGCCGAGGAACTGCCCGCCGGGGAGCTCGTGCGCCGCCTCGCCGCCGACGCGGCCGCGGCCCTCAACGAGGCGACGCAGCGCATCACCCGCGCATAAGGCCGTTTTGTCGAACATGCGTCCATGGGGTCGCGACCCCATAGTGCGCTCCGCCGATAGCTGACCTAACGGCGGGAGCTTCCGAGCAACCGTTCACCCACGTGCGTCCGCACGGTTCACCCCGGTCTCAGGAGCTTCCCAGATGTCCCGATTCAAGATCCTGGCGGCGAACCCTCGCCGCTCCCTGGCGGCCCTGGCCACGGTGCTCGTCGCCGTCGGCATCACCGGCGCTTCAGGCGCCAGCTTCACCGCGCAGACCGCGAACCCGAACAACGTGTTCTCGGCCGGCACGATGACGATGATCAACTCGAAGGATGCCGCGGCGATCCTCACCGCGTCGAACATGCGCCCCAACGATCCGGCCACCACGGGCTTCACCGACATCAAGAACTCGGGCTCGCTGAGCGGCGTGTACACGCTCAACAAGGGCACCGTCGTCGACACCGACCTCAGCAACCCGATGTCCGGCAAGCTCGACCTCATCGTGACCGACTGCGGGACCGACCTCGACTGCGTCGCCGGCACCAACACCGTCAAGTACACCGGCACGGTCTCCGCGATGCCCGCGAGCACCGCGCTCGGCACCTTCGCGCCCGCCGAGCAGCGTCGCTACCAGTTCTCGGTCCAGCTCAACGGCAGCGCCGACAACAACTACCAGGGCGACAGCTCGACGGTCCAGTTCCTCTGGAACGCCTCGTAAGCCCGAACCACCCAGCGAAGACCGACTGAAATGACTGCCCGCCGCCTCGGCCGCGCCCTCTGTGCGCTGCTCGTCGCGGCGGGCATTCTGTTTGGTCTCTTCCTCGTCGTTCCCAGCCTCATGGGCTGGGAGCGCTACGTGATCGTGAGCGGATCGATGACCGGCACCTACGATCGCGGCTCACTCGTCTTCGACGAGGTCGTGCCGCTGAAGTCGCTGAAGGTCGGCGACGTCATCACGTACATGCCCCCGCGCGGGTCCGGCCCCAAGGGCCTCGTGACCCACCGCATCCGCTCGATCGCGCATGACCCCAGGACCCACGCCAAGGCCTTCCGCACCAAGGGCGACGCCAACACGGTCGCCGATCCGTGGAGCTTCACCCTGCCCCAGCGCGCCCAGGCGCGCGTCGTGATGGGCGTGCCCTACATGGGCTTCGCCCTCGCCGCTCTGGCCGAGCGCCAGGTGCGCAGGATCCTCGTCGGCGTCCCGGCCGCGCTGATCGCGCTCATCGTGATGATCGGGGTGTGGCGTGACGCCGGCCGCGAAGCCAAGGACCGAGCGACCGCGGTCGCGGTCACCAGCTCATGAAGCGCGTTCTCTTCGCCCTGCTGTTCGCGGCGATGCTCATCCCGGCGACCATCAGCCGGTCCGGCGCGACCTTCGTCGCCGCCAGCAGCAACCCGGGCGCGCAGTTCGTCGCGGCCGTCAACTTCAACACCGTCTCGGTCTCGCTGACCAACCCGGGCTCGCCTCTGCGCGGGTCCGTGCCCTTGACCGCCGCCGCCGCGTCCAACCGCGGCATCGCGTCCGTCGTGTTCTCGAGCGCGCCGGCCGGGACGAACACGTGGACGGTGGCCTGCACCAAGACGGTCGCGCCGTACACCTGCACCTTCGACACGACCGCGGTCGCCGACGGCCTGCGCGACGTGCGCGCCGTCGCGACCGACAGCGCCGGCTACACGCTCACCGACACCGTGACCAACCGCCGCGTGGACAACACCGCGCCCACGGCGACGACGACCGACCCGGGCTCCCCGTTGACGGGCAGCGTGACGATCGCCGGCACCGCTTCGGACGGCGGCTCGGGCCTGGCGAGCGTGGTGCTGGAGTACCGCGCGACGGCCGGGACATGGACGAACATCTGCACCCAGGCCACTTCGCCCGTCTCGTGCACGTGGAACACGACGGGCCTCGCCGACGGGCTCTACGACCTGCGCACCGTCGCCACCGACGTCGCCGGCAACCAGACGATCTCCGCGCCGGTCTTCAACCGCCGCGTCGACAACACCGCCCCGACGGTGACGATGACCGACCCCGGGACGCCGATCGACGGTTCGATCACGCTGGCCTCGACGACCGCCGACGGCGCCGGCAGCGGTGTCTCATCGGTGCGCTACGACTACAGGCCGAGTGGCGGGCCGACCTGGGTCACCGCCTGCACGAGCGCGACGACGCCGTTCTCGTGCACGTTCAACACCGGCTCGGTCGTCGATGGGCTCTACGACTTCCGCGCGGTCGCCACCGACGGCGTCGCCAAGGTCACGACCTCCGCCGCCGTCACCTCGCGCCGAGTCGACAACGCGGCGCCGACCGCGGTCACGCTCGGCGTGGTCGCCACGCCGATCTCGGGCACCGTCGCATTGACCGGCACCGCGACCGACGGCGGCTCCGGGATCGCGTCGCTGCGCTTCCAGTACGCGCCCGCCGGCACGAGCACGTGGACCGACATGTGCAGCGACGCCACCACCCCCTACGGCTGCTCGTTCGACACGACCGTCGCCGCCGACGCCCTCTACGACATGCGCGCGCTCGCGACCGACAACGCGGGCAACACCACCGCCTCGACCGTGCAGACCAACCGCCGCATCGACAACAACGGCCCCGTCGTCGCCGTCACGAACCCGGTCGCCGGCGCCACCGTGGGCGGCGCGCTCACGATCACCGGCACGGCCACCGACGGGGTCGGCGTGACCACGGTGAGCTTCGAGTTCCGGCAGGGCGCGGGCGCATGGGCCAACGTCTGCACCGATACGGTCGCGCCCTACTCCTGCGCCGTCGATTCCACCGTCGTCCCCGACGGCTCCTACGACCTGCGGATGACGGCCACCGACACGCTCGGGCACACGTCGACCTCGGCCACGGTCACCGCCACGCTCGACAACACCGCCCCCGCCGCCACCAACGTCCAGGCCGCCAACGGCGGCACGCTCGGCCGCATCGACGCCGGCGACAGCGTCACCTTCACCTGGTCGGAGCCGATGGCGCCCGCCTCGATCCTCGCCGGCTGGAACGGCGCGTCGCAGGCGATCCAGGTGCGCGTCACCGACGCGGGCGCGACCGACACGCTCGACCTCTACAACGGCGCGGGCACGACCCGCCTCAACGTGATGCCGCCGGCCCAGGCGCTGCGACTGCAGGCCGACTACGTGTCGGCCACGGCGAACTTCAACGCCACGATGGTGATGGCGGGCAGCACCGTGACGGTCACCGTCGGCACGCTGATCGCCGGCACGATCCGCACCAACGTCCTCACGGCGGCGACCATGATCTGGTCCCCGTCGATCGCCGCCACCGACCTCGCCGGCAACCCCGCAGGAGCGGCGGCTGTCAACGAGGCCGGCGTCGCCGACCGCGACTTCTAGGCTGCGACCGCCCGGTCGCGGGCGGCGCCGCGGGTGACGGTCTGCAGCGCGGCGAAGGCGGCGACGACGAGCGCCGGCATGACGATCCAGACCGCCCCGGCCGTGGTGGGATCCGAGAGGCCGGTCGCCAGGAACGCGATCGAGTCGGCGGCCCACAGGACGTTGAGCGCGATCACCACGAGCGCCGCCGAGGGTGAGACCTGCGGCCGCGCGGCGACCGTCCAGACCGCGGCGGAGAACAGCAGCAGGAACGCGCCGATGCCGCTCAGCAGCGCGGGCGACGGCCCGAGCAGGTCCTCGAGCGGTCCGGCCGCGACGAGGTAGGCGGCGCCGTTGGCGCCGGTGACGATGGCGTCGAGCGCCGTGGCGGTGCGCAGGGACATGCGGGTTGACCTCCGTGGCGGGTGGGTTCTGACCTGACCCACCCTGAAGGGCGGAGGGAGGCGCGTCGATCACGTCCGAGGTAGGCGGTCGACGTGCTCGCGCACCGCGGCGGCGGTCGCTTCGTCGGCGGGGAAGAACGACTCGATCGCGAGCTCCGAGGTGGTCACCTCGACGGCGGTCCCGAACGTGGCGACGGTCGAGATGAACGCCAGCTCGCCGTCGGGGGTGTGCAGCCGCAGCGGCACCGCGATCGCCTGGCCGGCCTCATGCGGCGGTGGCGGCGGCGCGGGGTAGGTCTCGAGCTCGGCCAGCAGCGCGACGAGCGCCGGGTCGCCGGTGAGCGCGATCTGCCGTCGCAGCCGTTCGAGCAGGTGCGCGCGCCATTCGGCGAGGTTCGCGATCCGCGGCGCGACGCCCTCGGGATGGAGCGAGACGCGCAGGACGTTGACGGGCGGCCCGAGCAGATGCGGCGCGACGGCCGCGGTCAGCAGCGACACGGCGCGGTTGGCCGCGATCATCTCCCACGCGCGGTCGACCACGAGCGCCGGATAGGGGTCGTGGCCGCTGAGCACGAGGTCGATCGCCGCCCGCACGGGCGCCATCGGCGGCTCGTCGAGGTCGTGGCACTGGAACGCGGGCGCGTGGCCGGCGGCGAGCAGCATGCGATTGCGCTCGCGCAGCGGCACCTCGAGCCGCTCGGCGAGATGCAGCACCATCGTCGCGCTCGGCCGCGAGCGCCCCGTCTCGACGAAGGAGAGGTGGCGCGCCGAGACGTCTGCGTCGAGCGCGAGCTCGAGCTGGGAGAGCCGGCGGCGCTGGCGCCAGTCGCGCAGCAGCGACCCGACCGGCACCTGCGTCGCGCTCATGCGGCCGAGCGTAGCGGCGGGAGGGACGCATGGCGATGACGTCCGGGGTCATGGGAGGCGGAGTCCGCCGCTTGACAGGATGAGCGGGTGAGCAGCGCCACCACACGATCACGGGCCCCGCGCCTCGCCGCCACGATGCGCGACAAGGAGAGTGTCACCCCGCTCGAGCTGTTCTTCGACCTCGTCTTCGTGCTGGCGCTGACCCAGTGCACCCAGCTGATGGCCGACCAGCCGACCTGGGGCGGCCTCGCCAAGGCGATGCTCGTCCTCGCGGTGCTGTGGTGGTCATGGAGCGGCTACGCGTGGCTGACGAGCCTCGTCGATCCCGAGGAGGGCGTCGTGCGGATCGCGATGTTCGGCGCGATGGCGGCGTTCCTCGTCGCCGCGCTGTGCGTGCCCGACGCGTTCGGCGACTCCGCGCTGCTGTTCGCGCTCGCCTACGCCGGCGTGCGGATTGCACACATCGTCCTCTACGTGATCGGCAGCCGCGACGACGCGAACCTGCGCGCGTCGGTGATCGCGCTCGCGATGTCGACCGCGGTCGGGGTGGGCCTGCTCGTGGGGGCGTCGTTCGCCGACGGGACCCTGCAGGGCGTGATCTGGGGTGTCGCGATCCTCCTCGACTACGGCGGCCCCTACTTCTTCGGCGTGGAGGGCTGGCGGATGGTGCCGAGCCACTTCGCCGAGCGCTTCGGCCTGATCGTGATCATCGCGCTCGGCGAGTCGATCGTCGCGATCGGCGTCGGGGTCCAGTCGTCGGAGGTCGACGCGGGCATCGTCGTCGCCGCGGTGCTCGGCGTCATCGTCTCCGGCGCGCTGTGGTGGCTGTACTTCGACGTCGTCGCGCTGGTCGCCGAGCGGCGGCTGGCGAAGGCGGAGCCCGGGCGCGAGCGCAACTCGATCGGGCGCGACTCCTACGGCTACCTGCACCTCCCGATGGTCGCCGGCATCGTGCTGCTGGCGCTCGGGCTGAAGAAGACGCTCGGGCACGTCGGGGACCCGCTCGAGGTCGTGCCGGCGGTCGCCCTGCTCGGCGGCACGGCGATGTACCTCGTCGCCCACGTCGCGTTCCGGTGGCGCAACGTGCACCGCTTCAGCGCCCAGCGGCTGCTGTGCGGGGCCGTGCTGCTCGCGCTCATCCCCGTCGCCACCGAGCTCGCCGCGCTGGGCACGCTCGCCGTCCTCGCCGCGCTGCTCGTGGCGCTGATCGTCTACGAGAGCATCCGCTTCGCCGAGCTGCGCGACCGCATGCGCCACCAGGTGGCGGCCAACTAGCCCGCGGCCGCGTGCGATGAGTTTCGCCCGCGCGACCGGTCTCTCCTCGTTGAATGTTCCAACCGAAGGAGCGACCATGACCACGACGTTTCCCGGCGAGTCGATCGAGTACCGGGCGGCTCGCGACCGCCTGCTACACGACGAGATCGAGCTGCGGCGCACACTCGAGGCAGTCGCAGCCGCGCGACGCGCGCTGCCCCCGGGCGGGGCCGTCCCGGAGGACTACGTCTTCCAGGGCGCGGGCCCCGACGGCGCCCCGACCGACGTCCGGCTGTCCGAGCTGCTCGCGCCCGGCAAGGACTCGCTGATCATCTACAGCTTCATGTTCCCGCGCGATCCCGGCGACGACCGGCCGGGCCCCGCGGACGGGGAGGCGGCGCAGTGGCCGCTCGGCGAGGGTCCGTGCCCGTCATGCGTCTCGCTGCTCGACCAGCTCGACGGCGCCGCCGGCCACGTGGAGCAGCGCGCCAACCTCGTGATCGTGGCGAAGGCGCCACTGCGGCGAGTGCTCACGTTCGCCCGGGAGCGGGGCTGGCGCGGGCTGCGCCTCGTGTCCTCGGGCGGCAACACCTACAACCGCGACTACCTCGCCGAGACCGCCGAGGGATCGCAGCGGCCGATGCTCAACGTGTTCCATCGCGACGGCGGGACGATCCGCCACTTCTGGGGCTCGGAGCTCTTCTACGCCCCCGCCGACCCGGGCCAGGACCCCCGCCACGTCGGCACGATCGAGGCGAACTGGAACCTCTTCGACCTCACGCGCGAGGGGCGCGACGAGCACTTCGACGAGCAGCTGAGCTACGACTGTCACTAGGTCTAGGATCCGCGGATGTCCGTGACCGGCAAGACGGCGATTGTCACCGGTGCGGGCACCGGGATCGGCCGCGCGACCGCGCAGCTGCTCGCCGCGCGCGGGGCCCAGGTCGTGGCGGCCGGCCTGCAGCCCGAGCGGCTGCGGGAGACGGTGGCCGCGATCACCGAGGCGGGCGGCGAGGCGATCGCCGTGGATGCCGATGTGTCCGATGCCCGCGCCATCGAGGCCGTGGCCGAGCGTGCGCAGGAAGCGTTCGGGGGCACGGACGTGCTCGTCAACAACGCCGCGATCTACCCCATCGGCCCCTGGCACGAGATCGACGCCGCGCAGTGGGACGCGGTGTTCGCCACGAACGTCCGCGGATACTTCTTGATGGCGAAGGCCGTGCGCGGGCAGATGGTCGCCCGGGGGGGCGGCGCCGTCGTCAACCTCGCCTCCGTCACGTTCTTCTGGGGCGAGGAGCTGCTGCTCGCCTACGTCGCCTCCAAGGGCGCGGTCGTCGGGTTCACCCGGGCACTGGCGCGCGAGGTCGGTCCCGAGGGCATCCGCGTCAACGCCGTCGCGCCGGGGGCCTTCCCGACCGCGGCGACGGAGATTCACGCCGACCAGGACGCACTCTGGAGCGGCGTGCTCGAGGCTCAGTCGATCAAGCGCCGCGGCGAGGTCGAGGATGTCGCGCGCGCGATCGCGTTCTTCGCCGGCGAGGACAGCGGGTTCGTCACTGGCCAGACGCTGCTGGTGGACGGCGGCTGGATGCGCAACTGACCTCCAGCCGCGCGTTGTAGGTCCGCGCCATGTCCTGCGCCCAGCGGCGGGCGGGGAAGTCACGGGCCTTGGCGAAGGCGCACACCCAGTCCGATGGGTCGTCCTCGAGCACGACGAGGACACGGTCGGGTTCGTCGACGACCGCGAGCCGTCCGGCGACGGGCCGGCCGCTCACCCCCGCCGGCCGCCGACGGTGACGACGACGTCGGCGCCGCGCACCGTCACCGGATAGCGCCGCAGCGTGATCGCGGGATAGGCGAGGCAGCGCCCGGTCGGCACGTGGTACTCCAAGCCGTGCCAGGGGCACGCGATCACCTCGTCCTCCATGACCCAGCGCGGGTTCCAGTCGCTGTCCCGATCGGCCGCCAGCGTGCCGGTCACCGTGCGGCCTTCGCACAGCGGGCCGGTCTGGTGGGGGCAGAGGTTCGGCAGCCCGTAGAAGCGCCCGGCGATGTTGAACACACCGATCTCTCGGCCGGCGGCCTGGACGACCTTGTGCGTCCCGGCCGGGAAGTCGGCCAGCCGGCCGACGACGACCTCGGTCACCGCCGGCATCCCGTGCGGTCGATCCCGAAGAGCTCGAGGGCGTTCTCGCCGAAGACCTTGCGCCGCTGCGCCTCGCTGAAGGGGACCTGGTTGACCTTCATGGGGTGGTCGAAGTCGTGGTGCGGCCAGTCGGAGGCGTAGATCGTGGTGTCCTCGCCGTCGTAGAGCTCCATGAGCGTGACGAGGTCGCGCAGTCGCTCCGGTTCTTCGATCGGCTGGGTGGCCACGTAGACCCGCTTGACGTAGTGGCTCGGGCGCTCCGTGAGGAACGGGACCTCCCGCCGGCGCTCCAGATACTCCTTGTCGAGCCGGTTGCACAGGAAGGGCATCCACGAGATGCCCGCCTCGGTGACCCCGATCTTGAGCTCCGGGAAGCGGACGACGACGCCCGTGGAGACCATGCTGACCAGGTTGGCGATGATCGCGAAGGTGTGGCTGGTGGCGTGGCGGGCGAACTCCGTGTCGAAGCCGTGGTTGTTGAACGGGAAGACCGGCGACGTGACCGTGACCGAGTGCAGCATCACGGGCAGACGCGCGTTCTGCGCGGCGTCGAAGATCGGGTCATAGCGGCGGTGGCCCCAGAGCGGGTCCAGGCCCGCGCACGGCAGGTAGATCGCGACGATCGAAGGGTCGTCCGCGTAGCGCTCGATCTCGCGCGCGGCGTCCTCGGGGTCCTGCGGGCAGGCGACGATCGCGCCGAGCAGCGCGGCGTGGCGGGCGGTCCAGCAGTCGACGAGCCAGGCGTTGTAGGCACGCGCCAGCGCGGCCGCGTAGCCCGCCTGAGGCAGCACGGCGAGCTTGAGGAGGTGATCGGGGAAGAGCACCGCGAGGTCGATGTGGATCGCCTGCAACTCGGCGACCATCTGCTCCGGCGTATGCACCATGCGCGTCCCCTCGTGTGAGGTCGGAAAGCGCGCCGTGAGCGTGCCGTCGCCACCTGGCGAGAAGCCCGGGATGTCCAGATAGCGCTCGGGAACGTCCGCCACGTTGCGCAGCGCGACGTCCCACGGCCCGTCGCAGTACGGAGCGAGCGCACCGGGGCTCTCGTGGACGTGGACGTCCGCGTCGACGATCAGCAGATCGGACAACGACGAGCGCCGCGCGTCCCTCGTGGGCTGGGTCTCGGCGGCCATGGGACGATCATGCCAGCCGTCACGCCGTACGATCCCCGCCGGCATGGAGGTTGCGACGGGGATCCACCGCATCGAGGGCGATCTCGGCGAGCGCTACGTGTGTCAGTACCTCCTGCTCGGCGAGGAGCGTGCGCTGCTGGTGGACACCGGCCTGCGCGACATGCCCGAGCAGGTCATCGCTCCGTACGTAGGCGGGCTTGGCCGGTCGCTCGCCGACATCGACGACGTGCTGATCTCGCACGCGGACGTCGATCACTGCGGCGGCAACCGCGCCCTGCGCGCCGCGGCGCCGGGAGCCCGCCTGCTCTGCGGCGAGGCCGACCGTCCGTGGATCGAGTCCAACGCGGCCATGCTCGCCGGCAACTACCGCTGGTACGAGGCCTACGGATGCGGCCCCACGGCAGAGGACCTGGCGTTCCTCGAGCACCAGTTGGGCGGCGACGCGCCCGTGGACATGGGTCTGCGGGGAGGCGAGACGCTGCGCCTCGGTGCGTCCTGGCGCGTCGAGGTGCTCGCGCTGCCCGGCCACACGCCGGGACACCTCGGGCTCTGGGATCCGCGGAACGGCGTCGCGATCATCATCGACGCCGCGCTCGCCGACGGCGTGTACGACCGTGCCGGCAGCCGCCTCATCCCGCCCCGCTACTACATGGTCGCGGGCTACGAGGCGACCATCCGCCGCCTTCGCGCGCTCGATCCCGCGCTCCTGCTGACCGCGCACTACCCCGTCATGGAGCGCGAAGCGGCGCGGGCGTTCCTGGATCAGTCCCTCGCGTTCGTGCAGACCGTGCGCGACGCCGTGCACACGGGCGTACGAGCGGGGACCACCGAGCTGTGGCCGCTCACCCAGGTGGTGGACGCAGCCGTCGGCCCGTACCCGAGCTTTGCCCACGAGCTCGCCGCGTCCGTGCGCGCGCATCTCGCCGAGGTTTGAGGACACCGCCTCTAGGCGAGGAGCCGCCGCGCGGCTGATCGACGTGCTCGGCGCCGTGGAGCTCGTGATCGCCCTCGTGATCGCGCGAGTCCCCCACGAAACGGCGAAGAGTCGGCGCTAGCCGACTCTTCGGGGCATCTCCTGAAAGCTCAGCGGGACATCCCGCTGCACGTCCTCACTCAGCCGCAGCCTGTGTTGTTGCCGCAGCTCGAGCACGTGTAACACGAGCCGGTGCGCTGCATCATGCCGCCGCACTGCGAGCACGCGGGGCCGAGGTCGAGGCCGATCATCTTCGCGGGCAGGACGGGCGGGGAGTCGGTCATCGCCGCCGCCGCGGACTTGGTGGTGCCGGGCGCGGTCGCCTTCGGGGTCGTGCCCCCGTTGCCCCCGTTGCCCGGGCCGGCGGTGTCGCTCGCCGCGGCGCCGGTCGCGAGGTCCTGCGCCGTGCGGCGCGCGCGGACCTCCGTGGTGAGGATGCCCAGGTCTTCCTGCACGTCGGCGTCGAGGAAGCGCGAGGCCAGCCAGCGCATGATGTAGTCGGGCATCGACTTGGCGAACGGGATCTCCGGGTTGGTGGTGATCCCCTCCGGGTCGAAGCGCATGTAGGCGAACTTGCGCACGAGCGTCTCGAGCGGCACGCCGTACTGCAGCGAGATCGAGATCGCGGTCGCGAACGAGTTCATCATGCCGCGGAGGGTCGAGCCCTCCTTGCCGACGTCGGTGAGGAAGATCTCCCCGACCGTGCCGTCGTCGTACATGCCGGCCGTGATGTAGCCCTCGTGGCCGCCGAGTGAGAACTTGTGCGTGATCGACTGGCGCTCGCGCGGCATCCTGCGCCGCTGCGGGCCCGCGTCCTCGCGCGTCTGCTTGATCGCCTCGGCGACGGCATCGTCGACGATCGCCGAGATCTGCAGCTCGGGCACGAGCTTCTCGCCGTCGGGCGTCACGTAGCGGCCCGCGTCGTCCCCCTCGACCGTGGTCGGGGCCGACTTGCCCTGCTGGGCGTCGGTGCGCAGCGCCTGGGCGGTCTTGGAGCCGTCGCGGTAGATGGCCAGCGCCTTGACGCCGAGCTTCCACGACTGGATGTAGGCCGCGGCGATGTCCTCGACCGTGGCGGTCTGGGGCAGGTTGACCGTCTTGGAGATCGCGCCCGAGAGGAACGGCTGGACCGCGCCCATCATCTTGATGTGGCCCGGGTGCGAGATCGCCCGCTCGCCGACCGCGACGTCGAACACCTCGAGGTGCGCAGGGTCGAGCCCGGGCGCCCCGACGATGGTCGAGTGCTCGGTGATGTACGCCTCGATCTGGCCGATCTGCTCGTCCGTGTAGCCGAGCGTGCGCAGCGCCATCGGGACGGTGCGGTTGGCGATCACCATCGAGCCGCCGCCGACCAGCTCCTTGTACTTGACGAGCGAGAAGTCGGGCTCGATGCCCGTGGTGTCGCAATCCATCAGGAACGAGATCGTCCCCGTGGGCGCGAGCACCGTCGCCTGCGCGTTGCGGTAGCCGTAGAGCTCGCCGACCGCGACCGCCTCGTTCCAGCTCTCGCGCGCGGCCGCGAGCAGCGGCGCGTCCTGGCAGGTGGAGTCCGGGATCGAGTAGGACGCGTCACGGTGCATCCGCATGACGTTGTTGTGCGCCTCGCGGTTCTCCTGGTAGCGGTCGTACGGGCCGATGCCCGCGGCGACCTTGGCCGACTGCAGGTACGCGCGCCCGGTCATCAGCGCCGTGATGGCGGCGGCGGTGCCGCGGCCGGCGTCGGAGTCGTAGGGCATCCCGTTGGCCATCAGATAGGCGCCGAGGTTGGCGTAGCCGAGCCCGAGCTGGCGGAAGGCGCGGGCGTTCTCGCCGATCTCCTTGGTCGGGTAGCTCGAGGGGCCGACGATGATCTCCTGCGCGAGGAACACGATGTCGATCGCGTGGTTGAAGCGCTTGACGTCGAGCGAGCCGTCGGGCCGGCGGAACTTCATGAGGTTCAGCGACGCGAGGTTGCAGGCCGAGTCGTCGACGTGCATGTACTCCGAGCACGGGTTGGACGCGTTGATGCGGCCCGAGTTCGGCGACGTGTGCCACTGGTTGATCGTCGTGTCGAACTGGATGCCGGGGTCGGCGCAGCGCCAGCCCGCCTCCGCCATCTCGCGCATCAGCTCGCGCGCCGGGATCGG